>NZ_JAYMZS010000026.1:27044-62423 GCF_035828755.1 Amycolatopsis sp. H20-H5
TCCGCTGGCGGGGGCCCGCGACGAAGCCCGGCTCATCGAGACACTCGCGGATCGCGCCGGTCAACGGCGCGTCGGGGCCGATCTCGAGGAACCGGGTGACGCCGGCGCCGCGCAGTTCGGACACCCTGTCGGCGAACCGCACCGTGTCCCGCACGTGCCGCACCCAGTACTCCGGGTCCGTCACCTCGTCGCCGCCCACCATCGGAATGCGGGGCGGCTGGAACGCCAGGCCACCGACCAGGGCGCGGAATTCGTCGAGCATCGGGTCCATCAGCGGTGAATGGAACGCATGGCTGACGACAAGCTGTTTCGTCCGGTATCCGTCCTCGGTCAGGCGCCGCACGATCTGGGTGACGGCCGACTCAAGCCCGGAGAACACCACCGAATCAGGGGTGTTGACCGCCGCGATCGACACCGCTTCGGCGTACTCGGCGACCAGCGGGGCGACCACCTGCTCGGCGGCGGTCACCGAGACCATCACACCGCCCGGGTCGAGCCGCGCCATCAGCCGGCCCCGCTCGGACACCAGCCGGCACGCATCCGGCAGCGACAGCACTCCGGCGACGTGCGCGGCCGCGATCTCGCCCACCGAATGACCGGTGAGGAAGTCCGGCCGGACACCCCAGGACTCGAACAGCCGGAACAGCGCGACCTCGACCGCGAACAGCGCGGGCTGGGCGATCTCCGTGGCGTCGAGCCGGTTCTCCCGCCTCGCCAGGACGGCCTCCCGGACCGCGGGATCCAGCTGCTCGCACGCCTGGTCGAACGCGGCCGCGAAGACCGCGAACTGCCGGTGCAGTTGCGAGCCCATGCCGGGGTGTTGCGCGCCCTGACCGGTGAACACCATCGCCAGCGAGCCCCGCCGGGCCACACCGGCGACGACCCCGGCTCCCTCGCCCCCGTCCGCGAAGACCACCAACCGCTCCAGGGCCTGCTCGCGGTCGCGGGCGAGCAGGACCACCCGGTGATCGTGGCCAGCCCGGTCGGCCACCAGGGAGTGGGCCACATCCGCCAACGCCACCTCGGGCCGGTCGCGCAGGTGGGAGCCCAGTCGATCGGCCTGACCCCGCAGGGCCGCGGGCCCGCGAGCCGACAGCACGAGCGGCCACACCGGCAGGGTCGCCGCCGCGGCGGGCGTGGCCTTGTCGGAGGTCGGGGCGGTGAGCTCGGCCGGGGGCTGTTCCAGGATGACGTGTGCGTTGGTCCCGCTGACACCGAAGGAGGACACCCCCACCCGGCGGGGCCGGCCACGATCCGGCCATTCCCGAGCCCGGTCGAGCAGCGCGATCGCGCCCGACGACCAGTCGACCTGCGGCGACGGGGTCTCCGCGAACAGGGTCTTGGGCATGATCCCGTGCCGCATCGCCAGGATCATCTTGATCGTGCCGGCGATGCCTGCCGCCGCCTGCGTGTGGCCGATGTTCGACTTGATCGACCCCAGCCACAGCGGCGCGTCCTCGGTGTGCTCGCTGCCGTAGGTGGCCAACAACGCCTGGGCCTCGATCGGATCGCCCAGCCGGGTCCCCGTGCCGTGCCCCTCGACGACGTCCACGTCGGAGGCGGACAACCCGGCGTTGGCCAGGGCCTGGCGGATCACGCGCTGCTGCGACGGACCGTTGGGGGCGGTCAGCCCGTTCGACGCGCCGTCCTGGTTCAGCGCCGAGCCGGCCACCAGCGCCAGCACCTGGTGTCCGTTACGCCGCGCGTCGGACAGCCGCTCCAGCACCACCAGGCCCGCGCCTTCCGACCAGCCGGTGCCGTCCGCGTCCGCGCCGTACGCCCGGCACCGACCGTCCGGGGCGTTCGCGCGCAGCCGGCTGTACTCGACGTACAGCTCGGGCGACGCCATCACCGCCACGCCGCCGGCCAGCACGAGCGAGCACTCCCCCGACCGCAGCGCCTGCGCCGCGAGATGCAGGCAGACCAGCGACGACGAGCACGCCGTGTCCACCGTCACAGCGGGGCCTTCGAAGCCGAACTCGTAGGCCACCCGGCCCGACGCGATGCTGCCGGCGCTGCCGTTGCCCAGGTAGCCCTCGAACTCCTCGGGCTTGGTGTGCAGCCGCGAGTTGTAATCGTGGTACATCAGCCCGACGAACACGCCGGTCGGGCCGCCCCGCAGTGAGGTGGGATCGATGCCCGCGTTCTCCAGGGACTCCCAGGCCGTTTCCAGCAACAGCCGCTGCTGCGGGTCGATGGTGATCGCCTCGCGCGGCGAGATGCCGAAGAACTCGGGGTCGAACTGGTCGGCGTCGTACAGGAAGCCACCCTCGCGGGTGTAGGTGGTCCCGAAGTGCTCGGGGTCCGGGTGGTAGAGCTCGGCCAGGTTCCAGCCGCGGCCGGTGGGGAAAGCGCCGATCACATCCCGCCCCTCGGCGACTACGTCCCAGAGCTCGTCGGGCGAGCTCACCCCACCCGGGAAGCGGCAGGCCATGCCCACGATCGCGATCGGGTCGTCTCCGGTCCCGCCCGCGGTCGCGCTGATGGCCGGCCGGGCCGGGGCGGCCGCCTCGCCGCCGATCTCACCCCGCACGAACTCGATCAGGGCGGCCGGGGAGGGATAGTCGAAGACCAGCGTGGCCGGCAACCGCAGCCCGGTCACCGCGACAAGCCGGTTGCGCAGCTCCACCGCGGTCAGTGAGTCGAACCCCAGTGCGGTGAAGGGCTGCCGGTCGTCGATGGCGGTGCTCGACGAGTACCCGAGCACAGCCGCGACATGGGTGTGCACCAGCTCGGCGACGACCTGGTCGCGCTCGGCAGGCTCCAGTGCGGCCAGGCCCTCGCCGGATCCGGCCCCACCGGCCAGGTGGGGTTCGACGACCCGCCGCGCCGGAAGGCGCACGAGCCCGCGCAGCAGTCCCGGGACCGTGGCCGCGGCGGACAGGCCGACGAGGTCGAACGGGGCGGCGATGATGCGGCCCTGTCGGCGGGCGGCCGCGTCGAACAGGGTGAGACCGAAGTCGTTGTCCAACGGGCGGATACCGGTGCGGGCCATCCGGGCCCGGTCCTGGGTTCCGAGGTGGCTGCCCATCCCGCTGGCCTCGGCCCACCACCCCCAGGCGATCGACACCGCCGGTAGGCCCAGCTCCTGCCGATGTTCGGCCAGCTGGTCCACGAACGCGTTGGCCGCCGCGTAGTTCGCCTGGCCGGCGGCGCCGAACGCCGACGCGGCCGAGGAGAACAGCACGAACGCCGACAGCTCGGCGTCCTGGGTGGCCTCGTGCAGGTGCCAGGCACCGTCCACCTTGGGCCGCAGCACCGCATTCACCCGGTCCGGGGTCAGTGAACCCACGGTCGCGTCGTCGAGTACCCCCGCGCAGTGCAGCACGGCGCTGAGCGGGAACTCCGGCGACACCGAGCCGACAAGGTCCACCACCTCGTGGCGAACGGCCAGGTCACACGCGACCATCCGCACCGAGGCACCCGCCTCGGTCAGCCGCTCGAGCAGCTCACCGGCACCGGGAGCGGCCGAACCCCGCCGCGACACCAGCAGCAGCCGTCGCACCCCGCACTCGGCCACGAGGTGCTCGGCCACCAACCCGGCCAACACTCCGGACGCCCCGGTCAGCAGCACGGTTCCCGTGCCCCACACCGACGACTGCTCGGATCCCGTCGGCCCGGCGGGATCCGCGAGTGCCTCGGCGGCAATTCTGTTCAGCCGGGGCGACCACAGCCGTCCGTCCCGAACGGACACCTCCGGCTCACCCGACTCGATCGCGGCCCGGACGAACGCCTCCGTCGACCGCGCCCCGACCGGCTCCGAATCGGCGAACGCCTGCTCGACGAGAACCACCCGATCCGGGTTCTCCGACTGCGCGGAGCGCACCAGACCACCTACAGCCGCACCCACGAGGCTTCCACTGGGCATCACCACGACCAGCCGCGACCGCTCCCACCGGGCATCGGTGAGCCAGTCCTGCAGCACCCGCAACGTGCTGTTCACCGCGGTGTGCACCGATTCGACCATCGACTCGGGTGCCGGGAGGTCGGGAACGCGCAGCACCACCACCTCGGGCAGCGGCGCACCACCGTCCACCGCTGAGCCAAGCGCGGCCAGGTCGGGATGCGACCGCGCATCGGCCGTGTGCTCTTCCTCCGGCTGCGCGGTCCGCGCGCGGTCGGACGGCGTGATCCAGCCGATCGGTCCTTCGGCACTCGCACCCGAACCGGCCTCGGCCGATCCGCACTCCACCCAGCCCAGCTCGAACAGCGCGTCGCGGTGCGGGGTGTCGACGTCGCGCAGCTGCTCGGCGGAAACCTCGCGGGCGACCAGTGAGTCCACCCTCAGCACCGGCCGGCCGGTGGTGTCGAACCCGTCCACCGACCACGAGGACGGCCCCGTCGGGGAGAACACGAGCCGCAGTGCCGCGGCACCCGAGGCGAACAGCCGCACCCCGGACCACAGGAAGGGCGCCCGCACGCCGAGTGCGGCCGGGTTGGCCCGCCCCGACTCGAGCTGGTCCACAGCGAGGCTGTGCTGGCCGGTGTCCAGCAGGGCCGGGTGCAGGCCGAAACGCACCGCGTCGGCCGCGAGTCGTTCTGGCAGCTCCGCCTCGGCGAAGACCTGATCACCCATCCGCCAGGCCCGGCGCAGCCCGGTGAAGGCGGGGCCGTAGTGGTAACCGAGCGCGCCGAGCCGTTCGTACGATCCGGCGACGTCCAGTTCGGTCGCCCCGGTCGGCGGCCAGGTCACGTTAGTCGGCCACGGCGCCGGCTCCGGATCGTCACCGGGCACCGCGCTTGCCCGCGCGTGCCGCGTCCACGAGGCGTCCACGGCCTCGCCGGGGTCCGCCGACCGGGAGTAGACCTCGAGGGTGCGGCGGCCGTCGCCGTCGGGAGCGCCGACGACCAGCTGGACCAGCACGTCGTGCCGACTCGGCAGCATCAGCGGCGCCTCGATGGTCAGCTCCTCCAGCTGGCCGAGGCCCGCCTCGTCGGCCGCGCGGATCGCCAGCTCGAGGAACGCCGTACCGGGCAGCAGCGGCCGATCGAAGAGCGTGTGGTCGCCCAGCCACGGGTGAGCGTGTAGCGAGTGCCGGCTGGTGAACGGTTAGCCGACGTCGCGCGCCAGAGCCACTTTGGCACCGAGCAGGGGGTGATCGACCCGTTCGAGGCCGCTCGAGGCCAGATCACCTGGCGCGGACGCCGACGCCGTTGGCCAGTAGCGCTGCCGTTGGAAGGCGTAGGTCGGCAGCTCGACCCGCCGCGCCCCAGCGTCGGCGAAGACCTCGTACCAGTTCACGGTGAGCCCGGCCCGCCACGCGGCAGCCACCGATCGCAGGAACACGTCCGGGTCGCTCTCACCGCGGCGGAGGGTCGCCAGCACGGTCACCTCGACGCCGCGCTCCTCGGCGGTCTCCTCGATCGAGGGAGCCAGCAGCGGGTGCGGGGCCACCTCCAGCAGCACGCGATACCCGTCGGCCAGCAGCACGGCAGCGGTGTCGTGGAACCGCACCGGCTGCACGAGGTTGGTGAACCAGTACCGGCCGTCGAGCTCGGAGCCCTCCACCCGGCGGGCGAACGTCGTGGAGTAGTACGGCACCGAGGCGGTGGCCGGGCGGATGTCGGTCAGCAGCGCGAGGAGTTCGTCCTCGACCACCGCCATGTGCGGGGAGTGCGTCGGGTAGTCCATCGGGATGGGACGCGCGCGGACACCGGCGGCCTCGTACTCGGCCCGCACCGCGGCGACCCGGTCGAGCGGACCGGTCAGCACGACCGATCGCGGCCCGTTGATCGCGCTGACGTGCACGTCGGTCAGCCGTCCGACCTGGTCGCGCACCTGCTCGACCGGCAGCCCGACCCAGAGCGTGGCGTACCCGGTCACCTGGCCGGACACGCGCGCCCGCGCGGTCAGGACTCGGGCCGCGTCAGCGAGGGTGAGGATGCCGGCGATGTGCGCGGCCGCGACCTCCCCCACCGAGTGCGCGATTACCGCGGCGGGCACCACCCCTCGGGAGATCCACAACCGGGCGAGCGAGACCATGATCGCGAACAGCATCGACTGGACCTGCTCGGCGTGATCGAGGTCGGCCACGCCGTCCGCGGCGGCCAAAAGATCGCGCAGGGTGTGGCCATGCCAGTCCACGTACGGCGCCAGCGCCGCCTCACACTCCGCCATGGATGCGGCGAAGACCGGCGAAGAGTCCCACAGCCGCAGGGCCATCCCGACGTACTGCCCGCCCTGCCCCGGGAACACGAACACCGGATCGGCGCTGCCGGAGCTCATGGGTGCGGTTACCGGGGTGGTGCCAGCGACCAGGTCATCCAGCCCGGACAGTAGTTCGGCGAGGTCGGCGCCGAGCACCACGGCCCGGTGATCCAGCGAGGAGCGGGTGCTGGCCAGCGAGAACGCCACGTCGGCCAGCTCCGCCGGGCCGGTGGCGCCGAGCACCAGGAGGTGCTCGCGCAACCGCTCCGCCTGACCGCGCAGCGCGGCTTCGCCGCGACCGCTGAGCAGCAGCGGCAGCACCCGCGGCGCGCGGGACCGGTCCGCCGGTTCGACCTCGGGTTCGGTGGCCGGAGCCTGCTCCACGATGACGTGCGCATTGGTCCCGCTCGCCCCGAACGACGACACCGCCGCCCGCCGGGGACGCCCGGTCGCCGGCCACGGCCGGGCCTCGCCGAGCAGCCGGACCGTTCCGCTTTCCCAGTCGACGTGCTCCGAGGGGCGGTCCACGTGCAGGGTCCTCGGTAACAGACCGTGCCGGATCGCCATGATCATCTTGATGACACTGCCGACCCCGGCCGCTGCCTGGGAGTGGCCGATGTTGGACTTGAGCGAGCCCAGCCAGAGGGGGGCACTCTCCCCGCGGTCCCGGCCGTACACGGCCTGCAGCGCCTTGATCTCGATCGGGTCGCCGAGCACTGTGCCCGTGCCGTGCCCGTCCACGGCGTCCACCTCGTCGGGGCGCACGCCGGCGTTGGCCAGTGCTTGTCGAACGACCCGCTGCTGGGAAGGGCCGTTGGGCGCGGTGAGGCCGTTGGAGGCGCCGTCCTGGTTGATCGCCGAGCCACGGAGCACGGCCAGCACGGAGTGGCCGTTCTGGCGGGCAGCGGAGAGCCGCTCCAGCACCAGCAGACCGGCGCCCTCGGCGAAACCAGTCCCGTCGGCGCCCGCGCCGAACGCCTTGCAACGGCCGTCGGCGGACAGCCCTTGCTTGTCGAACTCCTGCAGGTCGACCGGGGTGGCCATGACGGTAACCCCGCCGGCCAGCGCCAGTCCGCACTCTCCGGAACGCAGCGCCTGCGCGGCAAGGTGCATCGCCACCAGCGATGACGAGCAGGCCGTATCGACCACCAACGCGGGCCCCTCCAGGCCGAACTGGTAGGAGACCCGCCCGGCGAGCACCGAGGCGGAGGTCCCGGTGAGCAGGTAACCGTCGGCCAGCTCGGCGCTGCCGAGGAGCAGGTCCGCATAGTCCTGGTCACTGGTGCCGGCGAACACACCGGTCCGGCTGCCCCGCAACGACTTCGGGTCGATCCCGGCCCGCTCCAACGCCTCCCAGGTCAGTTCCAGTAACAGCCGCTGCTGAGGGTCCATCGAGGTCGCCTCGCGCGGCGAGATACCGAAGAACCGCGCGTCGAACTGCGCCACATCGTCGAGGAAGCCACCGCCACGCACGTGGGTGGCGCCTTGCCGCGTCGAATCCGGGTGCAGCAAGGTGTCGAGGTCCCAGCCCCGGTCGGTCGGCAGCCCCGACACCGCGTCGCGCCCGCCCGTCACCAGTTCCCAGAGCTGCTCCGGCGAGCCGACGCCACCCGGGTAGCGGCAGGCCATGCCGACCACGACGATCGGGTCGGTGGCGGACGCGGCGAGGGGGACGGCCGTGCCGGGTTCCTCGTCAGCCGCGTTGGTCACCAGCCCGACCAGGTACGACGCCAGGGCGGCGGGCGTGGGGTAGTCGAAGGCCACGGCGGCGGGTAGTCGGAGATCGAGCGCCGCGTTCAGCCGGTCCCGCAGCTCCACCGCCGCCAGTGAGCTGAAGCCCAGGTCCTGGAAAGTGCGCTCGACGTCGACCGCGGCCGGCGAGTCGTGGCCCAGCACCAAGGCGATCGAGGTCCGCACCAGATCACTCATGACCCGGCGCTGGTCCACGACGGCCAGCACGTCCGTGGTCCGAGCGCCGGTGTTCGGCTCGGGCGCGACGGCTGAGGGCGTGTCCGAGGGAGCCGGGGCGACGGAGCCGTCGCGCGGCAGCCAGTGCCGATGCCGCTGGAAGGCGTAGGTCGGCAGGTCGACCCGCCGGCTCTCGTCGGGGAACAGCGCCGCCCAGCTCACCTCGCCGCCGCCGGTGAAGAGGCGACCGGCCGCGGCGAGCAGGGCGACGACCTCGGGTCGGTCACGGCGGGAGGCGGCCACCGCCGTCACCCGCCGATCGGTGGGCAGGCAGTCCCGGATCATGGCCGAGAGCACCGCGTCCGGTCCCAGCTCCAGGAACCGGGTGACCCCTCGCTCGTGCAGGGTGGCCACACCGTCGGCGAAGCGCACCTGCTCGCGTGCCTGCCGAACCCAGTGCTCGGGCTCGCCGAGCGTGGCCGCGTCGGCCAGGGCACCGGTCAGGGTGGACACCACCGGGATGTCGGGCGCGCCGAAGGTGAGTCCGGCGACGACGGCCCGGAAGTCCTCGAGCATCGGGTCCATCAGTGCCGAGTGGAACGCGTGGCTGGTCGTGAGCCGACGGGTCCGGTAGCCGGCGGCGGCCAGCCGGGCCACGACCTCGGCCACCGGTTCCTCCGCCCCGGACACCACGACCGAGTCGGGGCTGTTCACCGCGGCCACGGACACCCCAGCCGCGGCCGCGACCAGCGGGGCCACCACATCCGGGGCGGCGTTGACCGCGACCATGGCGCCGCCCTCCGGTAGCGCCTGCATCAACCGGCCGCGCGCCACGACCATGCGACCGGCGTCGGTGAGGGACAGCACGCCGGCCACGTGCGCGGCGCTGATCTCGCCGACCGAGTGACCGGCGACGAACTCGGGCCGGATGCCCCACGACCGGACGAGCCGGAACAGGGCGACCTCGAAGGCGAACAACGCAGGCTGGGCGAATTCGGTGCGGTCCAGCGGCGGGCCACCCGCCCACATCAGCTCACGCAGCGACCGGCCCAGCAGCTCGTCGATCACTCCGCAGACCTCGTCCAGCGCCGCGTCGAACACCGGGTACCGCGCCGCCAGCTCTCGCCCCATTCCGGCACGCTGGGCGCCCTGACCGGTGAAGACGATCGCCAGGCGGCCTTCCACCGCCCGACCGACGTGCACCGCGGCACTGTCCGTGCCGTCGGCCAGTGCGGCCAGACCGGCCAGCAGGGCCGCCCTGTCCCCGGCGAGGACCACCGCACGGTCGGCCAGCACGGCGCGGGAAGTGACCAGGCTCCGTCCGATGTCGGCAGGCTCCAGCTCCGGGTGACGCTCGACGAAGGAGCGCAGCTCCTCGCCCTGGCCGCGCAGCCCGGCGGCGCCCCTGCCGGTCACCACGAACGGCCACGGACCGGTGTTACCCCGCCGCATCGCCGCCGTGATGGCCGCGGGGGCCTGCTCCAGGATGACGTGGGCGTTGGTGCCGCTGATCCCGAACGACGACACCGCGGCGCGCCGGGGACGGTCCCGGTCGGGCCACCGCCGCGGGTCGCTGAGGAGCCGGACCGTCCCCGCCGACCAGTCCACGTGGGATGTCGGCCGCTGGGCGTGCAGCGTCCTTGGCAACTCCCCGTGGCGCATGGCCATGACCATCTTGATCACGCCGCCGACACCGGCCGCCGCCTGCGGGTGCCCGATGTTCGACTTCAGCGATCCGATCCACAACGGCGTGTCCGCCGTCCGCTCCCGGCCATAGGTGTCCAGCAGGGCCCGTGCCTCGATCGGGTCGCCCAACCTGGTGCCGGTGCCATGCGCCTCGACCGCGTCGATGTCGGTCGAGGACACCCCGGCGTTGGCCAGCGCGGCGCGGATCACCTGGCGCTGGGCCGCGCCGTTCGGCGCGGTGAGGCCGTTGGAGGCGCCGTCGGAGTTGAGGGCGGATCCCGTCACGAGGGCCAGCACCTGGTGGCCGTTGCGCTGGGCGTCGGACAGCCGCTCGACCACGAGCACGCCGACACCTTCCCCCCAGCCCATGCCGTCGGCCTCGTCGCCGAAGGCCTTGCACCGGCCGTCCGGGGCGATCCCGCGCTGCCGGGCGAACTCGATCAGAGAAGCCGGGCCCGACATGATCGTCGCCCCGCCGACCAGGGCGAGCGAGCACTCCCGCGAGCGCAGCGCCTGGGTGGCCAGGTGCAGCGCGACCAGCGAGGAGGAGCACGCCGTGTCCACGGTGACCGCGGGCCCTTGCAGACCGAACGCATAGGACAGCCGTCCGGAGACGACGCTGGCGATGTTGCCGGTGAGCACGTAGCCCTCGTAGATGGACGGCACGGTGCGCAGCGAGATGTAGTCCTGGTAGCTGACGCCGACGTACACGCCGGTCTGGCTTCCCCGTACCGCGTCGGCGCTGATCCCCGCTCGTTCCAGAGCCTCCCACGAGGTCTCCAGGAGCAGCCGTTGATGCGGGTCCATCACGGTCGCTTCGCGCGGGGGGATGGCGAAGAAATCATGGTCGAACAGGTACGGCGACCGCAGGAAACCGCCGCCCCGGGAGTAGGTCCGGCCCACCTTCGCGGGGTCGGGATCGTAGAGCTCGCCCAGGTTCCAGTCGCGGTCGGCCGGGAGGCCGGACACCGCGTCGGTACCGTCGGCCACGAGCTGCCACAGGGCTTCGGGACTGTCGGCGTCGCCCGGGTAGCGGCAGGCCATGCCGACGATGGCGATCGGCTCCCGGTCCCGCGCCTCGACCTCGCCGAGTCGCTGCCGGATTCGCTCGTTCTCCTTGAGTGCGTTGCGCAGCGCGTCAACGAGCTCGTTCATGGACGTGGCGGTCATGAGGTCGGTCCCTCCGGCTGGTCGCTCTCAACGCCTTCGGGGGTCCGGGTGGCGGAGCCCCCGGCCCCGGGCAACGCCCCGGATGTCACCGCATCGGTCCGGCCGTACGCAGCGCGAATGAGATCAGCCATGTCCATCGAGTCGATCGCGGTGGTGGACGCGGAGCTGTCAACCGGTTCGACCCCGGGAGCGCTGTCGGCCAACCGGAGCAGAGCGTCCACCAGCCCCGCCCGTCGCAACGAGGCGAGCGGAATGCGGTCGATGATCTGTTTCAACCCGGCGTCGTCGACGCCCTCACCGGTGTCGCTCTCGTGGGTCCCGGTGTCCTCGCCGAACAGCTCGGAGTGCACCAGTTCGGCGACCGAGGCGGGGGTCGGGTAATCGAAGACCAGCGTGGCCGGTAGCTGCAGGCCGGTCTCCGCGCCGAGCCGGTTTCGAAGCCGCAATGAAGTGAGCGAGTCGAAACCGATCTCCTGGAAACTGCGCCCTGACTCGACCGAGCTGACGTCGGTGTGTCCGAGCACGGCCGCCACCGTGGCCCGGACGAGTTCGGTGAGCGAATACGCCCGCTCAGTGGCGGGCAGGCCCGCGAGCCGCTCACGCACAGCGGTGTCGGCCGCTCCTTCCGCCGACCGTCCGGGGTCGGTTCCACTCGCCGGGAGCAGTTCGGCAAGGAGCGATACCGATCGGGTGCCGACGAGCTCGGTGGCGAACGAGGACCACTCGACATCCACCACGACCACGGCCGTCTCATCGCGGTCGATCACCTGGTCCATGGCCTGGATGGCGCCGCGGGGGTCCATCGCGCGCAGGCCGCGGGCCGCCAGCTGCTGCTCCACTCCGTCGCGGTCGGCGAGCCCTGGGCCTTGCCAGAGTCCCCAGGCGATGGACGTCCCGGTCAGACCGAGAGCCCTGCGGTGCGCGGCCAGTGCGTCCAACGAGCTGTTCGCGGCGGCGTAGTTGGCCTGGCCGGCCGGGCCGACCGTGCCGACGAACGACGAGAACAGGACGAAGTCGACGAGGTCGTGGTCCCTCGTCAGCTCGTGCAGGTTCCAGGCAGCGGCCACCTTCGGGCGGAACACCCGCTCGAAGCGTTCCGGGGTGAGCCGGTCGATGATGCCGTCATCGAGCACACCCGCGGTGTGCACGACCGTGGTCAGCGGATGCTCGACCGGCCAGCTGGCCAGCAGCTCGGCGAGCTGCGCCCGCTCGGCCACGTCGCAGGCGACCACCGACACCGAGGCACCCTGTTCGGCCAGCTCGGCGGCCAGCTCGGCAGCGCCAGGTGCGGCCGGGCCACGACGGCTGGCCAGCACCAGGTGCCGCGCGCCACGCGCCACGAGCCAGCGCGCCACCTCCGCCCCGAGTGCGCCGGTGCCGCCGGTGACCAGAGCGCTGCGCTCGATCGGCTGAGGCGTCCGAGGCGCGGGTGCGGTGACCCGGGTCAGTCGGCGGCAGAACACCGTGCCGTCCCGCACCGCCAGCTCGCTCTCGCCAGCTCCGAGCGCCCCGGCCAGCGCCGCGAGGTCCGCGTGGCCGACCTCGCGTGGTAGGTCGACGACGCCACCCCACAGGCCGGGTTGTTCCAACCCCGCATGCCGGGCGAACCCCCACAGCGCGGCCTGCCGTGGCTGGGTGACGGAGTCTCCCGGCCGGACAGCGACCGCATCCTGGGTCACGCACCAGATCGGGGTCGACAGGCCCAGCGTGCTCACCGCCCGCACCAACGCGAGCGTGCCGCGCAGGCCGACCGGCACGGATACGGCGTCGGTGGCCCCCGCTGTATCCAAGGCCAGCAACGACAACACGCTCCCGGCCCGTTGGCCGTCCAACGCCATGACCAGCTGGTGACTGAGCGCCTCGACGTCCGACTCTCGGGGAACAGCTACCCGGCTGATCTGGGCCCCTCGAGCTGTCAGCGCCGCGATGGCCTGCTCGAGCCACGTCGGCTCAGCGATGTCCGCCGGACACACGACCAGCCATCGGCCAGTGAGCGGTCGATCCGATCCTTCGGTGAGGCGCCAGGTGACGCGGTACTGCCAGCTGGCCAGCGTCGCCTGCTGCTGGCTGCGCTCCCGCCACGAGGACAGGGCCGGAAGCACGTTGCCCAGTGAGGACCGGCCGGTGTCGTCCGAGATGGCCAGCGCCGTGGTCAATCCTTCGAGGTCGCCCTGGTCGACCATCTTCCAGAACCGGGTGTCGATTTCGGTGCCCCGGGTCGAGCGGTGGGGCAGCGTCTCGATCCAGTAGTGGGTGTGCTGGAAGGCGTAGGTGGGCAGCCGCACCGGCCGCTGCCCCGAGGGGAACAGGCCGGACCACCGCACGTCGACGCCACCCACGAATGCCTCGGCAGCGTTGCGCAGGAATTCCCGCGCGCCGCCGTGGCCGCGACGCAGTGAGCCGACCGTCGTGACCGACGTCGCCTTGGCCTCGGCGAGCTCCTGTATCGAAGTGACGAGCACCGGGTGCGCGCCCACTTCATGAAACGATCGGTGCCCGCCGCTGAGCAGCTGATCGACCACGTCCTCGAAACGCACCATCTCGCGCAGATTCCGGTACCAGTAGTCGGCGTCCAGCTTCCGGCCGCCGAGCAACGAGCCGGTCACCGTCGAGTAGAACGGAACCGTACCGTCGGAGCACTCGACCACACCCAGCGTGTCGGCCAGCTCGGCCCGAATGCTCTCCACCACCGCTGAATGCGACGCGTAGTTGATCGGCACGCGCCGGACCCGCGCTCCCTCGGACTCCCAGACCGCAAGGAATCGAGCCAGCTCGGCGGTGGCCCCGGAGACCACAGTGGACAGTGGTCCGTTCACCGCGGCGACGCCGAGCTGAGGATAATCGGCCAGGCGTTCGCGCACCTCGTCCGCCGACCGGTTCACCCAGCCCATGCCGCCGTGGGTCGCCAGCCGCCGAAGCACCCGAGATCGCAGAGCCACGACGCGCGCGCCCTCGGTCAGCGACAACGCCTCCGCCGCCACCGCGGCAGCGAACTCACCCTGGGAATGCCCGACGACAGCCGAGGGCCGAACGCCGAGAGATGCCCACAGCCGGGACAACGCGACCCCGACCGCGAACACCGCCGGCTGGACGACGTCGTCCCGGTCGAGGCTCGGCGCACCTGGGACCCCGGCGAGCACGTCCCGCAGCGAGAAACCGTCCCAGTCGACGTAGGGCGCCAGCGCCTCGTCGCAGGTCTCCATCAGCTCCGCGAATGTCGGGCTGAGCTCCCACAGCTCGATGCCCATCCCGAGCCACTGACCACCCTGCCCGGGGAAGACGAAGACCGGGCCGTCAAGGTCGGCTTCACCGGCTCCCGCCACCACGAGGGCCGAACTGTCCGCTTGCCCGGCCACGATCGCGTCAAGACCGGCCAGCAGCTCATCGCGGTTCTCCGCGATGATCACCGCTCGGTGAGAGTGCGGGGACCCGCCGTTGGCCAGTGCCGCGCCGAACCTGGCTACATCGATGTCCGGTGAGTCGGCCAGCACGGCCCGCAACCGGGTTGCCTGGCCTGCCAACGCGGCCGATCCCCGGCCCGACACCGGGAAGGCGGAGACTCCGAGCCGCGTCACGGCGTCCGACTGCCGGGCCGCCGGCTGCTCCGGCGCCTGCTCGAGGACGACGTGCGCGTTCGTGCCACTGATACCGAACGAGGAAACACCGGCCCGGCGGGGCCGACCCGTCCTCGGCCAGTCCTGGTTCCGGTCGAGCAGAACGACGGCCCCCTGCGACCAGTCGATGAAGGGCGAAGGCTGCTCGGCGTGCAACGTCCTCGGCAGAATGCCGTGCCGCATCGCCATCACCATCTTGATGACGCCACCAACCCCGGCGGCGGCCTGGGTGTGCCCGATGTTCGACTTCAACGACCCCAGCCACAGCGGCACTTCGGCCGTGTGTGCCCGCCCGTAGGTGGCCAGCAGTGCCTGCGCCTCGATCGGGTCCCCCAGTCGCGTGCCGGTGCCGTGCCCCTCCACCGCATCGACGTCAGCTGCCGTCAGCGCGGCGTTGGCCAGCGCCTGGCGAATCACTCGCTGTTGAGAAGGCCCGTTCGGCGCGGTCAGCCCATTCGACGCGCCATCGGAGTTCACCGAGGAGCCCTTGAGCACCGCGAGTACCTCGTGGCCTTGTCTGCGTGCGTCCGACAATCGTTCGAGCACCACGAGGCCGACACCCTCAGCCCAGCCGGTGCCGTCCGCGCCCGCGCCGAATGCGCGGCACCGGCCGTCCGGGGAAAGGGCTCGCTGGTGACCCAGGTCGACGAACGTCATCGGGGTGGACATCACCGTGACCCCGCCGGCCAGCGCGAGCGAACACTCGCCCGACCGCAGTGCTTGTGCGGCCAGGTGGAGTGCCACCAGCGACGACGAGCACGCGGTGTCGACCGAGATGGCAGGCCCCTCCAGGCCGAACTGGTACGCCACCCGCCCGGAGAGCACGCTGCCCGCGCTACCGGTCAGAACCGCTCCGCTGAGCTGGTCCGGAACCAGGTCCAGCGCGGGCGCGTAATCGTGGTACATGACACCGGAGAACACCCCGGTCTGGGTGCCGCGCAGTGAGTCCGCGTCGATACCCGCCCGCTCGAAAGCCTCCCAAGCAACCTCCAGCAACAACCGCTGCTGCGGATCCATCGCCGTCGCCTCACGCGGCGAAATCCCAAAAAAACCGGCATCAAACTCACCCGCATCATGCAAAAACCCGCCACCACGCGCATACGTCGTCCCCGGATGATCCGGATCCGGATGATACAAACCCCCCACATCCCAACCACGCGACACCGGAAAACCAGAAACACCGTCCCCACCCTCAACAACCAAATCCCACAAATCCTCCGGAGAACCCACCCCACCCGGAAAACGACACGCCATCCCCACAATCACCACCGGATCATCGACATCAGCAGTCGGTGAACTGGTCGTTTTCGGTGTCTCATCGCTCGTGGTGAACTCGCCGATCAAGTGGTCGACAAGGGCCCGTGGGGTCGGATAGTCGAACACGGCCGTGGTGGACAAGCGCAGTCCAGTGATCGCGTTGAGCCGGTTGCGCAGCTCGACGGCGGTGAGCGAGTCGAGTCCGAATTCCTTGAAGGTGCGGTCGATACCGATCGAGTCGCGCCCGTGGTAACCGAGCACTCGTCCTGCCTCTGCGCGCACCAGCTCCAGCAGTCGCGCAGGCTGGGACGTCACGTCCTCGCCGGTGAGGCGCGGCCCGTCCGAACGGCCCGGTACGGCCGCCGGGCGAGCTCGCCGCGGTGCGACAGTGATCAGTTCACGGAGCAGCGGGTGCACATTCTCGCCCTCGGAAGCGGACGCCTTGTCCAGCCGCAGCGGCACGAGCAGAGGCTCGCCGCGCCGAACCGCGGCATCGAAGAGTGCGAGGCCCTCGGCTTCGGACAGCGTCGCCACTCCGGAGCGAGCCATCCGGTCGAGGTCGCCGGGCCTGAGCGCCGCCGCCATCCCGCCCTGCTGATCCCACATTCCCCACGCCAGCGACGTCGCTGGCAGTCCGTGCTGGGCGCGATGGTGGGCGAGCGCGTCGAGATAGGTGTTGGCGGCAGCGTAGTTGGCCTGGCCCGGCGCGCCGATCAGGCCCGAGATGGAGGAATACAGCACGAACGCCGATAGCGGCATGTCGACGGTGAGCTCGTGCAGGTTCTGGGCGGCCACCGCCTTGGGGCCCATGACCGCGTCAAGGCGTTGCGGACTCAGCTCGGTGAACACGCCGTCGTCGAGCACGCCTGCCGCGTGGACCACCGCGGTGAGCGGTCGATCGGCAGGCAACCCGCGGAGCAACGCGGCGAGCTCGGCGCGGTCGGCGACATCGCAGGCCTCGGCTCGCACTTCCAGACCCAGCGCGGTCAGCTCGGCCACCAAGGCGCGCGCCTCGGGCGTGACGGGGCCGCTCCTGCTGACCAGCAGCATGTTCGTCACCGCGTGCTCAGTGGCCAGGTGCCGCGCGAGTAACCGACCGAGTCGGCCGAACGCCCCGGTCAGCAGCACGGTTCCGCGCTCCGGCAACGACTTCTCGGCGGCGTGGTGCGAGCGGGAATCCTCGTCTAGGCGAGTGAGGCGCGGGACACGGACGACCTCGGCGGACAGAGCCAGCTGCGGCTCCCCCGTGGCTACCGCGGCGGCGAGCCGTCGGGCTCCCGCACCGCCCGGGGCCACGTCGATGAGCACTATGCGGTCTGGGTGCTCGGACTGCGCGGCACGCAGAAGACCCCAGACCGGCGCGTTGTCGAGATCGACGCGCCCGTTGTCCCCCGTGCCGACGGCGCCGGTGGTGACGACGACCAGTTGCGCGGCGGCCATCGTCTCATCGGCCAGCCAGTCCTGTACCAGGTGCAGCATGCGGTGCACGCCGCCGAAGTCTGCAACGTCGGTCGGGGGGAGCACGGTGATCACCGTGGACGGCGCCGGGACCCCGGCCGCCACCGCGACCCGCAGCGCGGAGAGATCCGCGTACCGGTCGAGCGGTGAGCTTTCGCCCACCACCTCGGCACCGAGGTCGTGCGGGTCCTCCCCCACCATGGCCCAGTGAGCGGTGCTGGGGCGGGCGCCGACGTCCTTCGGCAGCCACGACAACCGGAACAGCGCCGCCTCGCGGTGATCTGCCGACGCGACGTCGGACGCAGGCCTCAACACCAGCGAGTCGATCGACGCGACCAGGGTGCCTTCGGGGTCGGTGAGCATGATGGCCACCGAATCGGCACCGGTTCTCGTGATGCGGGCCCGCAAAGCCGGTGGGACCACGGTGTGCACCGTGACACCACTCCACGCGAACGGCACCAAGGTCTCGTCCGCGGTCTCGAACAGACCGACCAGCGCGGCCTGGACGGCAGCGTCCAGGAGGACGGGATGCAGGTCGAACACCGGGTCCCCGTGTCCCGCCGCCTCACCCAGTTCGATGTCGGCGAAGGCCACGTCGTCGCCGCGGCGGAGGGTTCGCAGTCCTCGGAACGCCGGTCCGTAGTCGTACCCCCGGCGAGTGAGCTCCGCGTACGCGGTGGTGATGGCGATGGGCCGGGCCCCGGGATCGGCCTCGCCGTTCCAGCCGGTTTCCGACGTCGATCCGACCGGCGGGACAACGGCACCTTCGGCGTGCCGGATCCAGGTGCCGTCCCCGGCGGTGTCTCCCACCCGGGACAGCACGCGCAACGCACGGCGACCGGTGTCGTCCGGCGCATCGATCACCAGCTGGAGCTCGGTGTCGAGGTGCTCCGGCACGGCCAGAGGGGCGTGCACGACGAGTTCTTGCACCAGGTCGGCACCGGTGCGCCGCGCGGCGTGCAGAGCCAAGGCCAGAAATCCGGTTCCGGGCAGGATCGCAGTGCCCGACACCACGTGGTCGGCCAGCCACGGGTGCTGGTCCACGGACAGCCGGCCGGTCAGTACGAGCGCGCCGGTATCGCCCACCGGCATCTCGGCGCGCAGGAACGGATGTTCGACCGGCTTCAGGCCGACGGCGGCGAGATCGGTCTCCGGGAGGGAGGGCGTATCCAGCCAGTAGTGTTGGTGCTGGAAAGAATAGGTGGGTAGTGCGGTGTGATGGGCGTCGGTGAATAGTTCTGGCCAGTCGACTGCGACTCCGGCGGCGAATAGGCCACCCAACCCGGTCAGTACTGATTCGATTTCGTCGTGGCCGTGTCGCAGGCTGGGCACGGCGGTGATGTCGTGGCCGTCCAGGCATTCCCGTATCAACCCGGTCAACACCGCGTCCGGACCCAACTCCACAAACCGGGTCACACCACGATCATGCAACTGCCCAATCGTGTCGGCGAATCGCACCGTGTCACGCACATGCCGCACCCAATAACCCGGATCCGAGATCTCCTCATTCACCATCGCAATACGCGGAGCCTGAAACGACAACCCCGCCACCACCGCAGCGAAATCGTCCAGCATCGGCTCCATCAACGACGAATGAAACGCATGACTCACCACCAGCCGCCTCGTCCGGCAACCGAGCTCAACCAGCCGCCCCACCACCCGCTCCACCGCGGACTCGACCCCCGACACCACCACCGACGACGGACTGTTCACCGCCGCGATCGACACCCCACCACCCAGCTCAGCCACCAACGGCCCCACCACACCCTCACCAGCCGCGACCGCCACCATCACCCCACCGGGTGCGAGCTTCTGCATCAACCGACCCCGCGCAGTCACCAACCGACACGCATCCGCCAGCGACAACACCCCCGACACATACGCCGCCGAAATCTCCCCCACCGAATGACCCGTCACAAAATCCGGAACCACACCCCACGACCCGAACAACCGAAACAACGCCACCTCAACAGCGAACAACGCCGGCTGCGCGAACTCCGTCAAATCCAACCAGCCCGCATCACCGTCCTCACCGAACACAACCACCCGCACCAACGGGTCCAGCAACCCGCACACCTCATCAAAAACATCCGCAAACACCGGGAACCGCCCATACAACTCCCGACCCATCCCCACCCGCTGCGAACCCTGACCGGTAAACACCACCGCCACCCGGCCCCGACCCGCCACACCAGACACACACCCCGCCGCGGTCTCCCCCTCGGCAAGAACCGCCAAACGATCCAGCAACTGCTCCCGCCCCGAAGCAACCACCACCGCCCGATCCCCATGAACCGCACGATCAGCCACCAACGAAAACCCGACATCCGCCAAAGCCACATCCGGCCGCTCCACCACAAACGACCGCAAACGAGCAGCCTGACCAGCCAACGCCCCCAAACCACGAGCCGACAACACAAACGGCAACACCGGAGAATCCGGCGTGGTTGTCAGCGTTGGCCGCCGACCCGCCATCGATGGTTCATCCGACGGCTGCTGCAGGATGACGTGCGCATTTGTTCCGCTGATGCCGAACGAGGACACTCCCGCTCGCCGAGGCCGGTCCGCATCCGGCCATTCCCGCGACTGGCTCAGTAACGCCACTCCACCGGAAGACCAGTCCACCTCGGTTGAGGGGTCCTCGGCGAACAGCGTTCTCGGCAGCAACTGGTGCCGCATCGCCATCACCATCTTGATGACCCCGGCAACGCCCGCTGCCGCCTGCGGATGTCCGATATTCGATTTCACCGATCCGAGCCACAGGGGTGAGCCGCCGGTGTGCTCCCGCCCGTACGTCGCCAGTAGAGCCTGTGCTTCGATCGGGTCCCCGAGTCGAGTGCCCGTGCCATGGCCCTCCACCACGTCGACCTCGGCGGCCCGCAGCCCAGCACTGGCCAACGCCTGACGGATCACCCGCTGCTGCGATGGGCCGTTGGGGGCCGTCAGCCCGTTCGAGGCCCCGTCCTGGTTCACGGCCGAACCCGCCACCACCGCGAGCACCCTGCGCCCGTTGCGCCGCGCATCAGACAACCGTTCCAGCACCAGCAAACCCACGCCCTCGGACCACCCCGTGCCGTCCGCGCCCGCGCCGAACGACCGACACCGGCCATCCGGAGATAATCCACGCTGCCGCGCGAACTCCGTGAGGATCATGGGAGTGGCCATGACCGTGACACCGCCGGCCAGCGCGAGCGAACACTCGCCCGCCCGCAGTGCCTGCGCCGCCAGGTGCAGCGCCACCAACGACGACGAACAGGCCGTGTCCACCGTCATCGCGGGTCCCTCGAATCCGAGCTGGTACGCGATTCGCCCGGACAGAACCCCGGGTGTAGTACCGGTGAAGAGGTATCCGCCGGCGTCGGGTCCCGCCGCGCCGTAGCCATGCGGCGTTGCGCCTACCAGCACGCCGGTCTGGGTGCCGCGCAGCGAGTCCGCGTCAATACCCGCCCGCTCGAAAGCCTCCCAAGCAACCTCCAGCAACAACCGCTGCTGCGGATCCATCGCCGTCGCCTCACGCGGCGAAATCCCAAAAAAACCGGCATCAAACTCACCCGCATCATGCAAAAACCCACCACCACGCGCATACGTCGTCCCCGGATGATCCGGATCCACGTGATACAAACCCCCCACATCCCAACCACGCGACACCGGAAAACCAGAAACACCGTCCCCACCCCCGACAACCAAATCCCACAAATCCTCCGGAGAACCCACCCCACCCGGAAAACGACACGCCATCCCCACAATCACCACCGGATCATCGGCATCGACAACCGGCACAACCTGATCCCGCACGTCCACATCTCTGCCCGACACCACTGATTGCAGGTGCTCAATGAGAACAGCGGGAGTGGGGTAATCAAAGATCACCGAACTCGGCAGCGGAACTTTCAGGGCGTGCGAGAGTCTGTCCCGCAGTTCGGCGGACATCAAAGAATCGAAGCCCAGATCCCGGAACGTCTGACCAAGTGCGATCTCACTGACCACGCCGCTGCCGAGCGTGGCCGTGATGTGCGCGCGAGCCAGCTCCGTCAACCGCTGCCTGCGCTCGGTTTCGTCGAGCCCGCGCAGCTCACTCACCGGACCCGAGGTCGCTACCGACGTCTTCTCGTCGTCCATCATCATGTCCAGCCAGTAGTGCTGGCGTTGGAAGGCGTAGGTAGGCAGCTCGGTGCGTCGCGCGCCGGTCCCGGCAAACAACTCCGACCAGTTCACCACCACCCCGGCGGCGAACAGCCCACCCAACCCCGTCAACACCGACTCGACCTCGTCACGACCATGCCGCAAACTCGGCACCACCGTGACATCACGCCCGTCCAAACACTCCCGCACCAACCCGGTCAACACCGCATCCGGACCCAACTCCACAAACCGGGTCACACCACGATCATGCAACTGCCCAATCGTGTCGGCGAATCGCACCGTGTCACGCACATGCCGCACCCAATAACCCGGATCCGAGATCTCCTCATTCACCATCGCAATACGCGGAGCCTGAAACGACAACCCCGCCACCACCGCAGCGAAATCGTCCAGCATCGGCTCCATCAACGACGAATGAAACGCATGACTCACCACCAGCCGCCTCGTCCGGCAACCGAGCTCAACCAGCCGCCCCACCACCCGCTCCACCGCGGACTCGACCCCCGACACCACCACCGACGACGGACTGTTCACCGCCGCGATCGACACCCCACCACCCAGCTCAGCCACCAACGGCCCCACCACACCCTCACCAGCCGCGACCGCCACCATCACCCCACCGGGTGCGAGCTTCTGCATCAACCGACCCCGCGCAGTCACCAACCGACACGCATCCGCCAGCGACAACACCCCCGACACATACGCCGCCGAAATCTCCCCCACCGAATGACCCGTCACAAAATCCGGAACCACACCCCACGACCCGAACAACCGAAACAACGCCACCTCAACAGCGAACAACGCCGGCTGCGCGAACTCCGTCAAATCCAACCAGCCCGCATCACCGTCCTCACCGAACACAACCACCCGCACCAACGGATCCAGCAACTCACACACCTCATCAAAAGCCGCCGCGAACACCGGGAACCGCCGATACAACTCACGACCCATCCCGACCCGCTGCGAACCCTGACCGGTGAACACCACCGCCACCCGACCCCGACCCACCACACCAGACACACACCCCGCCGCGGTCTCCCCCTCGGCAAGAACCGCCAAACGATCCAGCAACTGCTCCCGCCCCGAAGCAACCACCACCGCCCGATCCCCATGAACCGCACGATCAGCCACCAACGAAAACCCGACATCCGCCAAAGCCACATCCGGCCGCTCCACCACAAACGACCGCAAACGAGCAGCCTGACCAGCCAACGCCCCCAACCCGCGCCCCGACAACACAAACGGCAACACCGCGGGTGACCGCCCGGACTCCGCCTCACCGGTCTCAAGTTTCCCGCCCGAGGTGATCGGGGCGGGTGGCGCATCACCGATGACCAGGTGACAGTTCGTGCCACCCATTCCGAAGGAACTGACGCCGGCAATCAACGGACGATCGGGCGCTTCCCACGGACCATGGCTCTGCTGAACCCGAAGATTGAGCTCGTCCAGAGCGATATCCGGGTTCGCCCGCTCGAAGTTGAGACTGGCAGGCAGTTCGCGGTGGCGAATCGCCATTGCCACTTTGATCAGGCCGGCGATCCCCGCTGCCGCCCCCAGATGCCCCACATTCGTTTTGACCGATCCGACGAGCAGCGGTTGCGTTCGCGGGCGGGCAGAGCCCAGAACAGCGCCGAGAGCGGAGGCCTCGACAGGGTCACCGGCGGGCGTTCCCGTTCCGTGCAACTCCACGTATTGAAGTTGCGTGGCACTGATTCGAGCGCGCTCATGAGCCCGGCGCAGGACGTCCCGTTGCGCGGCCTCGTTGGGCCGGGTCAGCGCACGACCGTTGCCGTCGTGATTTACCGCGCTCCCGAGAATCAGGCATTGCACGGTATCGCCGTCGGCCAGGGCGCTGTCGAGCCTCTTGAGCACGACCAAGCCGCCACCCTCGCCTGGCACATAGCCATTCGCACGAGCATCGAAGGTGTAGCAACGGCCGTCTGGCGACAACGGCCCCCAACGGTCTGCGATGTCCCAGGACTCCGGCAGCAGGTTGAGCTGCACCCCGCCCGCGACGACGACGTCCGACTCGCCGGTAAGCAAACTCTGGCAGGCCAGATGAACGGCGACCAGCGATGACGATTGCGCGCTGTCGATACTCACACTGGGCCCATGTGCATCCAGGAAGTGAGAAAGCCGGTTGGCGATCACCGCACGTTCGATACCAGGGTAGGTGTACTGCGACGCTGCCGTAGAACCGTTGCGGTGCACGAGATGGGCGTAGTCGTCGGCGAAGACACCCACGAAGACACCGAGTCGGCCGCCGCGCACGCTGTCCGGCACGATCCCCGCGTCCTCGAGCGCCTCCCACCCCAGCTCCAGTACGAGTCGCTGCTGTGGGTCGACGAACGCCGCCTCGCGGGCGGCGATACCGAAGAACTCGGCGTCGAACTCGTCGACGGCGTCGAGGAATCCACCCCAGGGAGGCGCGACTGTCCGGTTCAAGGCACCACGTCCAGGCGGGCGCTCGATGATCGCATGACGTCCCTCGGCCAGCAGCCGCCACAGTTGCTGGGGCCCGTCGGCGCCGGGGAAACGGCAGGACATGCCAACCACCGCAATTTCGCCAGTGTGGTCCCGGACGTCCACCCGGATCGCCCCTTCCAATTCTCAAATTGCGTCTTTGGGTTACGCAGCGAGCATCAGACAAGTTGAGTTGCGGTGAGTTGCCAGAGGCCCACCGGTGCGAAGGTCTGACACAACTAACGCGCGTGATTCCTATCGGCTGGGCCGCTACTGCGTCGAGTACCTCACGCAATTCGGCGACGGCGGCCCAGCTGCACAACCACCGTCGAATACCGGATACGTCATGCCCCGCATCCAGGTGCATCGCCCTCGTCGACCAGCGGTTCCAGGAGGCACCAAGGGCAGCCCACGGTGCAGGCGACGAACTCTGAGACGATCTTCGTTCGGTGTACGGGCCGGTCATCGACGACCAGCTGAGGGCTGTCTCGTATCTCGGCGTGCCCGCGAGGCGGGACGGCCGCATTCACGCCCGAGTTCGGGCTTGGAACGTCGAACCCCTATCGGCCGGTTTGTTGCGTAGCCATTCCAGTTTCCTGGGACCGAGGAAAGTCCCATCTCGTCGCGGACTCCCAGCCGGCAATACCCGCCCAGCCGTAGACCCGTTCGGGAGTCAGCCGAAACACCGGCGCGCTCTGGCCGAAACGCGTGTGGACACGATCCTCGCTAACCGTGAGTTCCCAGTCGTACTTCACCCCCACGCCTTCGGCGAGCACGCTGATGTCGTCGACCCCGATCACCCGGGAGCAACTGCCCTCGACCATCACCACGTCTTCGCCGACCTGCAAATTCACCGAGGCCCGCGGGTTGACCTCCAGGAATCCACCGCAGCGGTTCTGGCTCGAGAACCAGAAATTGTCCCGCCGCCAGAGACCCCACATGGGCCTACTGTGCGGGTCACCGTCCGGGCTGGTGGTGACCAGCCAGTACGTGGACGCCGACTCGAGTAAATGCTCCGCCCAGCTCCATGGTGTTACTGGCCCCGGCGCGGTCTGGTTGAAAATAAATGCCGACGCCCCCTGCGGCTTTTGTGTGTTTCTCAGCACCTCGGCAGTCACGTTGCCGTCCCTTCGCTCGTCTGCCATGGGCGACCAGCGAGCCGCACCGGTCGGGCTTTCGCGGACCATGCTCGCAGTACGGCTGCGACACCGACACCCCACAAAGCTCGCGCGGCCGAGGTCGTTCCACTGCCGCGGCGGCTAGGGGGGTTAGGGGGTACCCGCGCTGACCTCGTCAGACCATGGTTGTTCACGCGACGCCCAGGGGCAGTCTTGATCGTGCCCCACCCAAGCCTTCCTTCGGCGCAAGCCTTTCGCCGGGCTCCCGGCCTCAGCAGACGCCGGCCACGTGTCCAGGGCAGGTCACGTCCGGGGTACGCCGGACCACTGGAACAGATAGAGACAGATGGGGTTGCTCGTATGGAGAACGAGGACAAGCTTCGCCAGTATCTCAAGTTGGTCACGAGCGACCTCTACCAAGCTCGCAAAAAGATCACTGAGATGGAGGCCCGGAACACTGAGCCGATCGCCATCGTCTCGATGGCCTGCCGTTTGCCCGGCGACGTCTGGTCGCCGGAGGACCTCTGGGAGCTGGTCGCCAACGGAACCGACGCGATCGGCGACTCGCCGACCGACCGGGGCTGGGACATGGACAGCATCTACGACCCGGAGCCCGGCAAGCCCGGTAAGACGTACACCCGCGAGGGCGGCTTCATGTCCGGCCTGGCCGACTTCGACGCGGGTTTTTTTGGCATCTCCCCTCGCGAAGCTCTTGCCATGGACCCGCAGCAGCGGATCGTCCTCGAGGCCGCTTGGGAGTCGGTCGAACGTGCCGGCATTGACCCGGAGACCCTCCGCGGCACCAAGACAGGCGTGTTCATCGGCTCGAACACCCATGACTACGTGCCGTTGACCGTCACCGCGCCCCGCGAGGTCGACGGCTACCTGCTGCTGGGCAACGCGCCCAGTGTGCTCTCCGGCCGCGTCGCGTACATGTTCGGCTTCGAGGGCCCCGCTGTCACCGTCGACACCGCCTGTTCCTCCTCGTTGGTCGCGATGGACTGCGCCGTTCGGGCCTTGCGCCGCGGCGAGTCCACGATGGCACTGGTCGGCGGCGTCGCGTCGATGTGCTCGCCACTTGTCATGGTCGACTTCAGCCGACAACGGGGGATCGCGCCCAACGGGCGGTGCAAGGCATACGCGGAAACCGCGGACGGCACCGGCTGGTCGGAGGGCGTCGCCCTGATCCTGCTCGAGCGGCTCTCCGACGCGCGCGCCAACGGCCACCCCGTGCTCGCCGTCATCCGTGGTTCAGCGATCAACCAGGACGGAGCCTCCAATGGCCTGACCGCTCCCAACGGCCCCGCCCAGCAACGGGTCATCCAGGCGGCGCTGGCCGACGGCCAGGTTCCGATGGAGCAGGTCGACCTGCTCGAGGGGCACGGCACCGGCACCCGGCTGGGCGACCCGATCGAGGCACAAGCCCTTCTTGCCACCTACGGTCGCAAGAAGAAGGACGGCGAGCCACTGTGGCTGGGCTCGCTCAAGTCGAACGTGGGTCACACCCAGGCGGCCGCAGGCGTCGCCGGCGTGATCAAGGCAGTGATGGCCATTCGCAATGGCGTCCTTCCCAAGACGCTGCACGTGGCTGAGCCGACGCACGAAGTGGACTGGTCGGCCGGTGGAGTCAAGGTGCTGACCGAGAACCGCCCGTGGCCGGAGAACGAGTGGCCGCGCCGGGCAGGTGTGTCGTCGTTCGGCATGAGCGGTACCAACGCGCACGTCATCCTCGAGCAGGCGCCCGCGCTGGAGGCGGTCGAGGCCGAGTTGGTGAGCGTACAGCCGACCGCCTTGCCTTTCCTGCTCTCCGCCCGTACTCCGCAGGCCCTGGCCGGTCAGGCGACGCGGCTCCGTGACTGGCTCGCCGACGAGGACGTCGCCCTGCTCGACGTCGCAAAGTCGCTCGCGCTGCACCGCGTAACGTTCGAGCATCGCGCCGCCGTGGTCGCGGGCGACAAGGAGGAACTGCTCGCCCAGCTCGACCTGCTGGCCGGCGGCGGCAGCGGCGCTACGGCGGTCGTCGGCACCGAGTGCCGCGGTCTCACCGCGGTGATGTTCCCTGGACACGGCCCGCAACGCATCGGCATGGGCGCCCAGCTCTCGGCCGCGTTCCCTGTCTTCGCCACGGCGTACTCGGAGGTGCTGGGGTGGCTTGACCCCGAGCTGCCACAGATCATCGCCGGGGGCGGCCCGACGTTGGATCGGCCCGAATACGCGCATCCCGCGCTGTTCGCGATCGAGGTGGCGCTCTACCGCCTGGTCGAGTCGTGGGGTCTGCGGCCCGACTATCTGCTCGGTCAGTCCTGTGGCGACATCGCGGCGGCGCACATCGCGGGTGTGCTGTCGCTCGAGGACGCGGCCACCATGGTCACCGCCCGAGCACGGCTGATCCAGACCTCGGCCGCCGGCGTGATGGCCACGGTCACCGCTGGCGCCGACGTGGTGGAGCCGGTCATCGCCGACATCGCGGGCGTCTCGCTCTCCGGTATCAACAGCCCCAGCGCAGTCACCCTCTCGGGGCTGGAGGGCCCGGTCGAGGCGGCTGTGGCGCGACTGTCCGAGCTCGGCTACGCATCCCGTAAGGTGCGCGTCGACCGCGCGGGCCACTCAGCCACGATGGAGCCGATCCAGGCCCGGTTCCGGGCCGTGGTGGAGACCTTGACCTATTCGGCCCCGACCATTCCCATGGTGGTGCCCGCCGACGTGCTGTGCACCCCTGAGTTCTGGGTCCGGCAGATGCGCGACATGGTGGACCTCGCCGGCAGCGTGGCTCAGCTGCGCGAGCGCGGCGTCACCAGATTCATCGAACTGTCGCCCGCCGCGTCGATGACCAGCCATGTACGCGAGTGCTACGGCGATGAGCCGGTGGTGGTCGCGCCGTCCCTGCGTAGGGGGCGCAACGAGGTGGAAAGTGTCGCGGTGGCGATGGCCACCCTGCACACCGCCGGCCTCAAGGTGGACTGGGCAACCTTCTTCGCGGGCACCGGCGCGCAACGCGTCGACCTGCCCACCTACGCGTTCGAGCACGAACGCTTCTGGCTCGAGACCAGCCACGTCGGCGGGCACGACCTCAGCTCGATCGGCCTGCGCTCGGTGGACGCCCCACTACTGGGTGCCGGCGTCTGGCTCGCCGACGACGGCGGCTTCCTGTGCACCGGCCGGCTGTCGCTCTCCACCCAGCCCTGGCTTGCCGACCACGCCCTGTTCGACCGCATCCTGCTGCCCGGCACCGCATTCGTCGAGTTCGCGTTGCGCGCGGCGGACCAGGTCGGCTGTGAGCTGGTCGAGGACTTGACCATCGAGGCCCCGCTGCTGCTGGAGCGAGGCGGCGTGGCGCTGCAGATCATGGTCGGCGAGCCGGAGGAGTCCACCGGCCGACGGCCGATCACCATCTGGTCGCAGCACCAGGACCCGGACTCGCCCGGCATCGACCCGGCTTGGACGCGGCACGCCAGCGGCTTCGTCTCAGTGGCCGCTGGTGTCAGCCGCAGCGACCCCGAGATGGCCGAGTGGCCACCCGCCGGTGTCCAGGAAGTCGAGCTCAGCGATCTCTACGAGACCCTCGCCACGGCCGGGTACGGCTACGGGCCGGTGTTCCGCGGCCTGAAGGCCGCCTGGCTGCGTGACGGGGAGATCTTCGCCGAGGTGGCTCTGCCCGAGCACGTGAGCGATGCCGGCGCGTACGGCGTGCACCCTGCCCTGCTCGACGCCGCTCTGCATGCGGTCGCTGTCAACGGCGCCACCCAGGGCGTCATTCCCTTCGCCTGGGCGGGCGTCCGGCTGTACGCCGTCGGTGCCTCCGCGCTGCGTGTACGGCTGACCCCGGTGGGGACCGACACGGTGGCGCTGCTGGCCGCCGACGGGACCGGCCGCTCGGTACTGTCGGTCGACTCGCTGACCTTGCGGTCCGCCACCGCGAAGCAGATCGCGGAGAGCGCCCCCCGGGCCCACGACTCCCTCTACGAGATCGAGTGGATCTCCGCGGGTGAGGTCGAGGCCTCCTCGCCCACCGGCTGGGCGAACCTGGGCGGCGGAGCGCCCACGACGGGCACGGCCTATGACGGCTTCCCCGCACTGCGGGCCGCCCTCGACGCCGGGGACGAGACGCCCTCCGTGGTGCTGGCCGCTCCCGTGCACGGCCACGGCCGCGACACAGCCGCGGAGGTGCATTCGGGTGTCCACCAGATGCTCGAACTGGTGCGCCACTGGCTGGCCGACGAACGGCTGGCCACCTCACGGCTGGTCTTGGTCACCCGCGGCGCGTTGGCCACGCACGACGGTGAGCACGTCGGTGACCTGATCGGCGCGGCCCTGCACGGCCTGTTCCGCTCGGCGCGTGCCGAGAACCCAGGCCGGCTCGTCCAGGTCGACCTCGCGCCCGGCGAGCCCGACCAGGCCGTCGTAGCGGCGCTCGACGCCGGGGAGGACGAGGTCGCTGTACGCGCGGGCACGGTCCTGGTGCCGCGCCTGGTCAAGGTTTCCGCCTCGACGACCCTCGCCGTGCCGGCGGAAACGACCGCCTGGCGCCTGTCCGCCCCCCGCCCCGGCACCTTCGACGGGCTCGCCCTGATCGAGTCACCGGAGGCGGTCGCACCCTTGGCCGAGGGCGAGGTGCGGGTGGCCGTCCGAGCCGCTGGCATGAACTTCCGGGACGTCATGTCCACCCTCGGACTGGTCCGCGGTCACGAAGTGCTCGGCGGCGAGGGGGCCGGCGTGGTGACCGAGGTCGGCCCGGGCGTCACCGGCTTCAAGCCCGGCGACCGCGTGATGGGCCTGTTCTTCGGGCCGTTCGGGCCACTGGCCGTGGCCGACCACCGGACGGTGGTACCGATCCCGGACGGGTGGTCCTACCTGCAGGCCGCGACCGTCCCGATCACCTACCTGACCGCGTACTTCGGGCTCGTCGACGTGGCCGACCTGCAACCCGGCGAGTCCGTGCTCGTCCACGCCGCCGCCGGTGGCGTCGGCATGGCGGCCGTGCAGCTGGCCGCCCATCTGGGTGCCGAACTCTTCGCCACCGCCAGCCCCGCCAAATGGGCGGCCGTTCGCGAGCTCGGCATCCCCCGCGAACGCATCTCGAACTCCCGCACCGCACAATTCGAATCCGATCTGCTCGACGCCACCGACGGCCGCGGTGTCGACGTGGTCCTCAACTCGCTCACCAACGAGCTCGTGGATGCCTCGCTGCGGCTGCTGCCGCGCGGCGGCCGGTTCGTCGAGATGGGCAAGACCGACATCCGCGACGCCGGCTGGGCGGCCGGCGCGTTCCCCGGTGTGCGCTATCAGGCCTTCGACCTGCTCGGGGTGCCGCCCGAACGGCTGCACGAGATGTTGGTCGAGGTGCTCGAACTGTTCGACCGCGGCGCGCTGACCCTGCCGCCGACGACCACCTGGGACGTCCGCCGGGCGCCGGACGCGTTCCGGTTCCTCAGCCAGGCTCGGCAGATCGGCAAGATCGCCCTCACCATCCCGGTGCCCCCTGATCCAGCCGGGACCGTCCTCCTGACCGGCGGCTCCGGAACACTGGGTGGTCTGGTCGCCCGGCACCTGGTCGCCGAGCACGGGGTACGCAACCTGGTGCTGGCGAGCCGGCGCGGCCCAGATGCCCCCGGCGCCACCGAGTTCGCCACCGAGCTGACCGAGCTCGGCGCCTCGGTGACGGCTGTCGCCTGTGACGTGTCCAACCGCGAATCGCTGCTCGGGGTGCTGGCCGCGATCCCCGCCGACCATCCGCTGACCGCGGTTGTGCACCTCGCGGGCATCAGCGACGACGGCGTCATCGGCTCGCTGACGACCGAGCAGGTCGACAACGTGTTGCGTCCCAAGGTGGACGCCGGTTGGCTCCTTCACGAGCTGACCAGGGACCTCGACCTCTCTGCCTTCGTGCTGTTCTCCTCGGCTGTCGGGGCGTTCGGCGCGCCGGGTCAGGCCAATTACGCCGCCGCCAACGCGTTTCTGGACGCTCTTGCCCGACACCGCCGCGCGTTGGGGCTGCCCGCCGTCTCGCTCGACTGGGGTCTCTGGGCCGCCGCAAGCGACATGACGACCTCCCTGCAGGAGGCCGACTGGGCCCGGATGACACGCGCCGGTATCACGGCACTGTCTGACGAGGAAGGCCTGGCCCTGTTCGACGCGGCCCTCACCGTCGGCGCCCCGGTGGTGCTACCGGTTCGGCTCAACCTGGCCGCGTTCCGCGGCGAGGTGCCGCCCCTGCTGCGCAACCAGGTCTCCGGGCGGGTGCGCCGTACCGTCGTCGCGAGTGGCGGCGATGCCAGCTCGTGGACGCGCCGTCTGCTCGCACGGGCGCCGGGCGCCCGGCACCGGGTTGTGCTGGATGCCGTCGCCGCCGAGACCGCGGCCGTGCTCGGGCACACATCGGCGTCGCGTCTCTCACCGGAACGCACCTTCAAGGACATCGGGTTCGATTCGCTGGCCTCCGTGGAGCTGCGAAATCGGATCACCGCGTTCACCGGCCTGCGACTGCCGGCAACGGTGGTCTTCGACTATCCGAACCTCGCTTCGCTGGCCGAGTATGTGCTCGGCGAGGTGGTCGGCGCTGGCTCCTCCGCGCCGGCGGCACCCGCGCTCGTCACGGCGGACACCAGCGGCGACTCGGTGGCCATCGTCGGCATGGCCTGCCGCTACGGCGGCGGGGTCGACTCGCCGGAGGCGTTGTGGGCGATGGTCGAGGAGGGCCGGGACGCCGCCACGGAGTTCCCGTCCGACCGCGGCTGGAACCTGGCCGAGCTCTTCGATCCCGAGCCCGGCCGGTTGGGCACGACCAACGCCAGGGCGGCCGGCTTCCTGCCCGGTGCAACTGAATTCGATCCCGAGTTCTTCGGCATCTCACCACGTGAAGCCACCGCGATGGACCCGCAGCAGCGGCTGTTGCTCGAGTCGGCGTGGGAGGCGTTCGAACGTGCTGGTATCGACCCGTCGACGCTGCGCGGCACGAAGACCGGCGTCTTCGTCGGCCTCAGCGCCCACGACTACAGCAATTTGCTCGCGCGCGAATCGCGCGGTCTGGACGGCCACCTGCTGACCGGTACGGCGGCCAGCGTGGCCTCGGGCCGCATTTCCTACGAGTTCGGTCTGGAGGGATCCGCGGTCACGGTCGACACCGCCTGCTCGTCCTCGCTGACCGCGGTGCACATGGCGGCCCAGGCGCTGCGGACCGGTGAGTGCACCCTCGCGCTGGCCGGCGGTGTGGCCGTGATGTCCACACCGGTGGTGTTCCAGGAGTTCGCACTGCAGGGCGGCCTCTCCCCGGACGGCCGCTGCCGGGCGTTCGGCGCGGACGCGGACGGCACCGGCTGGGCTGAGGGCGTCGGACTGCTCGTGCTGGAGCGCTTGTCGGACGCCCGCCGCAACGGCCACCAGGTCCTCGCGGTGGTCAAGGGCTCCGCGGTGAACCAGGACGGCGCCTCCAACGGGTTGACCGCGCCCAACGGCCGCTCGCAACAGCGGGTGATCCGAGAGGCGCTGGCCAATGCCGGCATCTCAGCTGCCGAAGTGGACGTCGTGGAGGGACACGGGACCGGCACCAAGCTCGGCGACCCGATCGAGGTGCAGGCACTACTGGCGACGTACGGGCGAGAGCACACCGAGGAAAGCCCGCTTTGGCTCGGCTCGCTGAAATCGAATCTGGGCCACGCGCAGGCGGCCGCCGGCGTGGCCGGGGTGATCAAGATGGTCCAAGCGCTGCGACACGGCCTGCTGCCCCGGACATTGAACGCCGACGAGCCCACCCCGCACGTGGACTGGTCGGACGGCGCGGTGAAGCTGCTGACCACGACACGGCAGTGGCCAGAGCGCAACCAGCCCCGGCGCGGCGCCGTCTCCGCGTTCGGGATCAGCGGCACCAACGTGCACGTGGTGCTGGAGCAGGCACCGGAGCTGGCACAGCCGCCCGCTCCGCCCGAGTCCGATCGGATGCTCGCGCCATCGGTCAAGCCGTTCGTCATCTCAGCACGCGGCGCGGCGGCACTGCGCGGTCAGGCAGCCAGGCTCAGCGCCTACCTCGACGAGCACCCGCAGGTGGACCTCGACGCGCTCGGCCGCTCGCTCGGCGGCCGAGCCACCTTGGCGCATCGGGCCGTGGTGCTCGCCCAGGACATGGGCACGCTGACCGCGGGGCTCACGGCGATCGCCGCCGGCACGGCGGAGTCGAACGCGGACGTCGCGCTGGGCGACGGCGATGACGTGAACCGGCCGGTCTTCGTCTTCGCAGGTCAGGGTGGCCAGTGGCGTGGCATGGCCATCGACCTCTGGAATACCAGCCCGCTGTTCGCCGCCGCCATGACCGAGTGCGACGCTGCGCTGGCCCCGCACGTCGACTGGAACGGCGCCACCCTGTTGGACGTCCTCACCGGCACTCCGGACGCGCCCAGCCTGGACCGGGTGGACGCGGTGCAGCCCGCGCTGTTCGCGGTGATGGTGTCGTTGGCCCGGCTGTGGCGGTCGCTCGGGGTCGAGCCGGCCGCGGTGGTCGGTCACTCCCAGGGCGAGATCGCGGCGGCCGTGGTGGCCGGTGTCCTCACTCTCGCCGACGGCGCCCACATCGCCGGGTTGCGCTCGCGCTTGATCGCCGGCCTGACCGAGCGCGGCGGCATGGGCTGGATCGGCCTGCCGGTCGCCCAGGTCCAGGAACGGCTCGCCGACTACGCGGGGCTCGGCGTCGCCGCGGTCAACGGGCCGCGGTCGGTGGTCATCTCCGGCCCAGCCGACGAACTGCGGAGCATGTGCGCGGCGTTCGCGGCCGAGGGGGTCCCGGTGCGCAAGCTCCTGGTCGATTACGCGTCGCACTCGCACGGAGTGGAGGAGCTCCGCGCCGAACTCGTCGACGCGCTGGCCGGCGTCGCGCCCGCTGAGGCGGTAGTACCGTTCTACTCCACGGTCACCGCCGGGCGGGTCGACGGCACCGAGCTGAACGCCGACTACTGGTACCGCAATCTTCGAGAGACGGTGCAGTTCAGCGCGGCCGTCGAGGCACTCCTCGACGACGAGCACAGCTGCTTCATCGAACTCAGCGCGCACCCGACCCTCGTCGATGCGGTCGAGGCGGTTGCCCAGGCCCGGGGCGCCGGTGTCACCGCGTTGTGGTCGTTGCGGCGCGACGGCGGTGACGTCGAGTTCACCCGCTCGCTGGCCCAAGCCTTCGTGCACGGGGCACCGGTACGCTGGGGGACGGTGTTTCCCGCCGGCGCGCGAATCGACCTGCCCACGTACGCGTTCCAACACCGCCGGTTGTGGGTCGAGGCCGCCGGCACGGCGACCGCGAGTGCCGCCGACCTCGGGCTGATGTCCGCCGATCACCCCCTGTTGGGCGCCGCCGTGGAACACGCCGGCGCTGACCAGGTGCTGTTCACCGGCAGGTGGTCGCTGGCGACCCAGCCGTGGCTGGCCGACCACGTCGTGCTCGGCACCCTCCTGCTGCCTGGAGCCGCCTTCGTCGAGCTGATCACCCACGCCGGGCGGCACGTCGGCTGCGCCCGCTTGGAAGAGCTGGCGTTCCAGGCGCCGCTGGTGCTCTCGGCGAAGTCGGGGGTAGCTGTGCAGGTCATGCTCGGCGCAGCGGACTCCACCGGCCGCCGTTCGGTCACGGTGCACTCGCGGCGCACCGACTCCGACGCCAGCAGCACGTGGATCCGGCACGCGGAAGGCACGCTCGCCCCTGTCGGCACCGGTCCGGCGCCGGGCAAGCTGACGGCCTGGCCGCCAATCGGCGCGCAGCCGGTCGACGCGACCGACATCTACGCTCGGCTCGCCGAGCGCGGATATACCTACGGGCCCGCCTTCGCCGGGATCCGTGCGCTGTGGCGGGACGGCGACGACATGTACGGCGAGGTCGCGCTGCCGAGCGTGGTCCGCGCCGAGGCGGGGCGGTTCGGCCTGCACCCGGCGCTGCTGGACGCCGCCCTGCAGGTGCCGGTCACCGGACTGATCGACAGCGAGAGCGAGGCAGTGATGCCGTTCTCCTGGAGCGGCATCACGGTACACACCCGAGGGGCAAGCTCACTGCGGGTCGCTTTCCGACGCACGGGCCCCGACTCCTCCACCATGCTGCTCACCGATGACGCGGGCGAGCCCGTCGCCTCCTTCGACTCCATCGTCGCGCGGCCGGTCAGTCGCGAGCAGCTGCGCATCGCCGTGGACAACGCGACCGACACGAACGTCGATGACGAGCACTACCGCGTAGCGTGGCGCACGCTGCCCAGCGGCACGCGCCCGCCGATCGGCGGTACCTGGCTGGCGGTGGTGGCCGAGGGGCAACCAGCCGACGGCTGGGCCGCTGAAACCGTGCGCCGCCTCGCTGCCCACGCACCCAGCCTGGTGACCTGGGCCGTACCGTGCGGGCACCTCGACCGGGCGGAGCTGGCCCAGCGGCTGCGCGAGCTCGCCACGATCGGCACGA
>NZ_JAYMZS010000026.1:62519-89423 GCF_035828755.1 Amycolatopsis sp. H20-H5
CTGCCACAAGGGCTCGCGGGCACGGTGGTGCTCACCCAGGCCCTGCTCGACGCCGAACTCGGCGTCCCGCTCTGGGCGGTGACCCGGGGCGCGGTGGCGGCCGGTCCCCAGGACCGCATCGGCTCGCCCACCCAGGCGCTGGTCTGGGGTTTCGGGCGGGTCGCCGGCCTCGAACACCCCCGGCTCTGGGGTGGCCTGATCGACCTGCCGGAGACGGTGGACGACCACGCGATCGCCGAACTGGCCGGTGTGCTCGCGAGCAGTGGCGAGAACGAGGTCGCCGTACGAGCGAAGGCCGTCCTGGCCCGCCGTCTGGTCAGGGCGACGATGCCCGAGCAGGAGCCGGCCCACTGGCGGCCGAGCGGTACTGTGCTCGTGACGGGTGGCACGGGTGGCCTCGGTGCCGAGATGGCCCGCTGGCTCGCCGACCGCGGTGCCGAACACCTGGTGCTCGCCAGCCGCAGCGGCGCCGATGCGGCCGGTGCGGAGCACTTGGTCGAGGAACTGGCCGCCAAGGGCGTCTCAGTCTCGGTGATGGCCTGCGACGTCACGGACCGGGCCGCCGTGGTCGAACTACTGGCCTCCGTTCCCGCCGAGCGCCCGCTGACCGCGCTCGTGCACGCCGCCGCCAGTCTCGATGGCGGGCCGATCGCCGACATGACGCCGGCCGAGTTCGGCGACATCATGGCGGCCAAGGTGCTCGGCGCGGCACACCTCGACGAGCTGCTCGACCACGACAGCATCCAGACGGTGCTGCTGTTCGGCTCCATCTCGGCGACCTGGGGCGTCGGCAACCAGTCCGCGTATGCGGCTGCCAACGCCTACCTCGATGCCTTGGCCCGGGAGCGGCACGACCGCGGTGGCCACACCGTCTCGGTGGCGTGGGGCCCGTGGGAAGCCGGCATGCTGACCCACGACACGGAGATGGCCAACTCGCTGCGCCGTGGCGGTCTGCCACTGCTGCCGGTGGACTCCGGACTGGCGACCCTGGACCGGATCCTCGCCGAGGACGAGCCGTGCCCAGTGGTGGCAAGAATCGAATGGGCCCGGTTCCATCCCCGATTCACCTCGCTGAGGCCCAGCCCCCTGCTGGCCGACCTGCCGGAGGTGCGCGCGCTGTCGACGGCGGAGTCCCCGATCTCGGCCACCCGCGGCGCGGCCCTGATCGAGAAGCTCACCGCGCTGCCCGAGGAGGATCGGGAACCGGCGGTGCTCGACCTGATCTGCTCGCACGTCGCGGTCGTGCTCGGCTACGACTCTGCGGAGCAGGTCGATCGCAAGCGGGCTTTCAAGGACGTCGGCTTCGACTCGTTGATCGCCGTCCAGCTGCGCAACCGGCTCAACGCGGCAACCGGGTTGCGGCTGCCGGTGACGCTCGTGTTCGACTACCCGAATCCGACGAGCCTCGCCTCGTTCCTGCGCTCCGAGGTGGCCACCAGTGTGCCGTCACCGACGGACGCGGCACTCGCCGAGTTCGACCGGCTGGAGGCGTCGCTGTCCTCGATACCGTCCGAGGACACGGAAGTACGCGACGTGCTCGTCAGCCGGGCGCGAGAACTGCTCAGCCGACTCTCGGGCACGGCACCGGCCGCGAACGCCGAGGGCGACGTGGCGACGCTGACAGCGGCCTCCGATGACGAACTGTTCAGCTTCATCAACACGCAGCTCGGCCGCCAGGACGAGTGATCCGCGCACCCGCGGCGAACGTGCTGTTGCGTCGGTGAGAGGTCGAGGAGCAGATGGACAACGAGGACAAGTTACGGCGCTACCTGAAGTTGGTCACAGCAGACCTAGTGGAGGCCCGCAAGCGGTCGGAGGAGCTCGAGCGGCGGGCCGTCGAGCCGATCGCGATCGTCGGCATGGCCTGCCGCTATCCGGGCGGCGTGCGCTCACCAGAAGATCTCTGGGAGCTGGCGGTCACCGGGCGGGACGCGATCACCCCGTTCCCGCGTGATCGGGGTTGGGACCTCGATTCGCTCTACCACCCCGACCCGGAACGCCCGGGCACCAGCTACACCCAGCAGGGCGGCTTCCTGGCCGACGTCGCGGACTTCGACGCGCAGTTCTGGGGCATCTCGCCCCGCGAGGCCATCGCGATGGACCCACAGCAGCGACTGCTGCTGGAGACGTCGTGGCAAGCCCTCGAAAAGGCTCGAATCGATCCGCACTCGCTGCACGGCAGCGAGACTGGGGTGTTCGTGGGCCCGAGTGTGACCGACTATGCCGCCCTGCTGGCGCGCTACCCGACCGGGTTCGAGGGGCTCCTGCTTAGCGGCCTGGCCGGGGCCATCATTTCGGGCAGGCTTTCCTACCTCCTGGGGCTGGAGGGGCCGGCGGTGACCGTCGACACCGGTTGTTCCTCGTCGCTCACCGCCCTGCACCTCGCGGCGGGCGCGCTGCGCGCCGGAGACTGCTCACTCGCCCTGGTCGGTGGCGTTTCCGTGCTGGTCACGCCAGGCTCGTTCGTCGAGTTCAGCATCCAACGCGGGCTTGCCCCGGACGGCCGGTGCAAGTCCTTCGGCGATGCCGCGGACGGTACGTCCTGGGCCGAGGGCGTCGGCATGGTGGTGATCGAGCGGCTTTCCGACGCCCACCGCCACCGGCACCCGGTCCTGGCGGTGCTGCGCGGCTCGGCGATCAACCAGGACGGGGCATCGAACGGGCTGACCGCACCGAGTGGGCCGTCCCAGCAGCGGGTGATCCGGCGTGCGCTGGCCGCGGCCGGGCTCACGTCCTCCGACGTCGACGCCGTCGAGGCGCACGGCACCGGCACGACGCTGGGCGACCCGATCGAGGCCCAGGCGCTGCTGGCCACGTACGGGCGTGACAGGCGGCCTGGTCGTCCGCTGTTCCTGGGCTCGCTGAAGTCCAACCTGGGCCACAGCCAGTCCGCCGCCGGAGTCGGCGGTCTGATCAAGACGGTGATGTCGCTGCGGCACGGCATGTTGGCACCCACGCTGCACGCGGAACCGCCGTCCACCGAGGTCGACTGGACGGCCGGCGACATCGAACTCTTGCAGGAGTCGCGGTCATGGCCGGAGACGGAGGACCGGCCCCGGCGGGCGGCCGTTTCCGCCTTCGGCATCGGCGGCACCAACGCGCACGTCATTCTCGAGGCGGTGCCCGAAGAGGACGCCGGACGGGAAGGCGACGGCGTCGCGCACCGCACGCTCGCGGCCGTTCCCTGGTTGGTCTCGGGCCGCACCGCGGCCGCGATGCGCGCCCAGGCCGCGCGGCTGGCCGCCTTCCTGACGAACCGGGCCGAACCGGCCGACCCCACCGACGTCGGGTATTCACTGGCCACCACTCGCGCCGCCCTGGAGAACCGCGGTGTCGTCGTGGCCGCCGATCGAGACGGCCTGCTCGGCGGGCTCAGCGCACTCGCCGCGGGCACACCGGATGCCGCGGTCACGACGGGCGCCACTGTGCGCGGGCGGCTTGCCTTCCTGTTCACCGGCCAGGGGGCGCAGAAGCTGGGCATGGGCCGCGAGTTGTACGCCGAGCACCCCGTCTTCGCCGAGGCGTTCGACGCTGTCTGCGCGCACCTGGATGGTCCGATCGGCCGTTCGCTGCGTGAGCTGACCTTCGCCGAGGACGACCCGCTGAGCCTGCTCGACCGCACCGGATTCGCCCAGCCGGCCCTTTTCGCTGTGGAAAGCGCCCTGTTCCGGCTCGTCGAGTCGTGGGGCGTCCGCCCGGACTTCGTCGCGGGGCATTCCATCGGCGAGGTCACTGCCGCGCACGTGGCCGGGATCCTGTCGCTCCAGGACGCTTGCGCGTTGGTCGCCACCCGGGCACGGCTGATGCAGGGCATGTCGCCCGGCGGCGCGATGGTCGCGGTACGGGCGGCCGAGGAAGACATCCTGCCGATGCTGGATCAGCTGGCCGGGCTCGTGTCCGTCGCCGCTGTGAACGGTCCCACCTCGGTGGTGCTCTCCGGCGAGAAGAAGACGCTCACCACACTGATGGAGAGATTGGCCGACAAGGGTATCCACTCGCGCGAACTGCGGGTGAGCCACGCTTTCCATTCACCACGGATCGACCCGATAGTGGCCGACTTCCGGTCGGCGATCGAGGGCATATCGTACGCCGCGCCGCGCATCCCGATCGTGCCGCTCGCACCGGGCGATGCGGACCGGGGCGAGCGGATGCGTTCGGCGGACTACTGGGTCGCCCAGGCCCGGGCGGCGGTGCGGTTCCACGACGGCGTGGTGCGCCTGAGCGAGGCCGGTGTCACCAGCTTCCTGGAGCTCGGGCCGGGCGGGGTCCTCGCCGCCCTCGGCCAGGACTGCCTGCCGCCGGCCGGTCCGGACGTACCAGCGCGGGTCTTCGTGCCGACGCTGCGCAAGGGCCGGGCCGAGCCGGCCGCGCTGCTGGACGCGGTGGCTGCCCTCTTCGTCCGCGGTGTGCCGGTCGACTGGCGCGCGGTCTACGCGGGCACCGGCGCCACCCAGCGTGACCTGCCCACGTACGCCTTTCAGCGCCGCCGCTACTGGCTGGTGGATCACCTACCGGCGGGCGCGAGCTTGCTGGCCAACCAGGGCGTCGTCGGCGGGAAGGGCGCCCCGCCGCTGGACGCCGTGCTGGCCGAGGCGATCCCGGAGATGTCCTCCGTACGTGGCAGGTTGGCCGATCGCCCGCGCCAGGAGTGGGCGGAGATCCTGCTCGCCGAGGTGCGTAACCAGGCGGCGCAGCTGATGGGCTACGACGCGCTCGAGGACGTGGACGCCCAGCGGGGCTTTGCCGAGTTGGGCTTCGACTCGCTGACCGCGGCCTGGATGACCGAGCGACTGGGGGCCGTCACCGGCCTGGAACTGTCCCGGACTCTGGTGATCGACTGGCCGACGCCGTACGCGGTCGCCACACACCTGGCCGACCGCTTCGCCGCGCTCGACGACCTCGAACCACCCCCGGCCGCCCCCGCCGCCACACCGGCGGGTCCGTCGCCGGCGGGCGAGGGCCTGGCGGCGCCACCCGCGACCGAACCGCTGCCGGCGCTGTTCGCCCAGGCCTGCGCACAGGGCCAGGTGCAGGACGGGTTGGAACTGTTGGCCGTCGCCGCCCGGCTGCGTGTGGGTACCGGCTCGCCGCCGATACGGGAACCAGTCAGTTTCTCCCAGGGGCTTGCGGGCCCGACTCTGGTCTGTATCCCGTCCGTGGTCGCGCCCTGCAATGTCTACCAATACGCGCGGATGGCCGGCGCGCTGCGCACGACGCACAACATGGCCGTGCTGCCGTTGACGGGCTACGCCGACCACGAGGCCCTTCCCCCGACCCGAACCGACCTGGTGGCCGCGGTCGCCGAGGCGGTCCGCGGCAGTGTGACCGGACCATACGTCCTCGTCGGCTACTCCTCCGGCGGCTGGATCGCGCACGCGGCAGCCGCCCGGCTCAAGGATCTGAACACCGCACCGGAGTCACTCGTGCTGCTGGACAGCCACCTGCCCGGCAGCACAGGTTTGGCCGAGATCCAGTTCGACCTGCTCGGCGACGCGTACGCCGAATGGACCGCGACGCAACCACTGCGCGGCGCCGAACTGACCGCGATGGCACACCACCTACAGCTGTTCACCGACTGGGCACCCACCGAAATCAGCGGCATCTCGACACTGCTGCTGCGCGCCACCGAACGGATGGGCGGCCAGCCCCGCACAGGCGAGCACTGGCAGGCCCACTGGGGTCCCGGCCACGACGCCATCGACGTGCCCGGCACGCACCTGAGCATGGTCGACGAACACGCCGCGAGCACCGCGTCAGCAATCGTCGGCTGGCTGGCTCGACGGCCTGAGCACTTTCGCCCTCCGGCGACGGATATGAGTTCTTGGGAGCGATGATGACGACACTGTCGGAGACCGTACTCGGCGGCGGGACGCCCGAGGAGTTGCTGCGGGCGCCGGTCCCCGGGTCCTACCGGGCGGCGCACCTCAGCGTCGAGGACACCGACGTGTTCCTCGGCGTGCAGGACAAGGACGTGCGGAAGTCGCTGCGGGTCGGCGACGTGCCCATGCCCGAGCTGGCGCCGGACGAGGTGCTGATCGCGGCGATGGCCAGCGCGGTCAACTACAACACCGTCTGGTCGGCGATGTTCGAGCCACTGCCGACCTTCAAGTTCCTCAAGCAGTTCGCCCGCCAGGGCGGCTGGGCCGCGCGCCACGACCAGCCTTACCACGTGGTCGGCTCGGACTGCGCCGGCGTGGTCGTGCGGACCGGGTCGGGCGTGCGCCGCTGGAACGTCGGCGACCACGTGGTGGTCAGCCCGATCCAGGTGGACGACCAGGAGCCCGCCACCCACGGCGATGGCATGCTCGGCGAGGAGCAGCGCGCCTGGGGGTTCGAGACCAACTTCGGCGCCCTGGCCGACTACACGGTGGCACGGGCCAGCCAGCTGATCCCCAAGCCGGCCCACCTGAGCTGGGAGGAGGCCGCGGTCAACCCGCTGTGCGCGGGCACCGCCTACCGCATGCTGGTCGGCCGCAACGGCGCCCAGCTCAAACAGGGCGACGTGGTGCTGGTCTGGGGTGCGGCCGGCGGCCTCGGCGGCTACGCCGTGCAGTTCGCCAAGAATGGCGGCGCGACCCCGGTCGGCATCGTCAGCTCCCCCGAGAAGGCCGCCGCGGCCCGGGCCCTGGGCTGCGACATCGTCATCGACCGCACCGAGTTCGGGCTGCGCGGCGACCCCTCCGGCGACCCGGCCGAGGTGGTGGCCATCGGCAAGCGGCTGGGCTCGCTCATCCGCGAGCGGGCCGGCCGCGACCCCAACATCGTGTTCGAGCACGTCGGCCAGGCCACCTTCGGCGTCTCCCTGTTCGTGGCCGCCCGCGGCGGCGTGGTCGTCACCTGCGGGTCGAGCAGCGGCTACCAGCACGTCTACGACAACCGGTACCTGTGGATGCGGCTCAAGCGGGTCATCGGCAGCCACGCGGCCAACATGCAGGAGCAGTTCGAGTGCGGTGACCTCATCAGCTCCGGTCGGATCAGGTCCACGATGTCGGCGGTCTACCCGCTCACCGAGATCGGCGAGGCCGCCCGGCTCGTGCAGACCAACGGGCACCTCGGCAAGGTCGCCGTGCTGTGCCAGGCACCGCGGGCCGGACTCGGCGTCACCAACCCGGAACTGCGGGCGCGGCTCGGAGCCGACCAGCTCGCTCCGCTGATGAACCTCGCTGGAGGAACACAATGAGCACGCGCGCCGTCGGACTGTTAGGCACCGGGTCGTACCTGCCGGAGCGGGTGGTGACCAACGAGGAGGTCGCCGCCATGACGCCGGACGCCACCGCCGAGTGGATCCTGCGCAAGACCGCCATCAGCACCCGCCGCTGGGCCGCCAAAAACGAAGCTACCTCGGATCTCGCCGCCGTCGCCGCCCGAGCCGCCCTGGAGCACGCGGGCTTGTCGGTCGACCGCGTCGACTACCTGATCGTGTCGACGTCCACCGGCGACTTCCCCCAGCCGCCCACCGCCAGCCTCGTGCAGCAGCTGATCGGCGCCCAGAACGCGGCGTGCCTGGACATCAACACCGTCTGCGCCGGCTTCGTCTACGGCCTGGAGCTGGCCCGCAGCCTGGTCGCCACCCACCCCGGCGCCCGTGCGCTGGTCGTGGCGGCCGACCTGTACTCGCGGATCCTGGACTTCGACGACCGGCGCACCTGCGTGCTGCTCGGCGACGGGGCCGGGGCGGCCGTGGTCGGCGAGGTGGCCGAAGGCTACGGCATCCTCGACATCGGCCTGGGGACCAACGGCGAGCACCAGGACCTGATCAAGGTCAACGCCGGCGGCAGCCGGGTCCCCACCTCGGCCCAGACCCTCGCCGACGGCGGCCACTTCTTCACCATGCAGGGCCGTGGCGTGCGGGACTTCGTCTTCGACAACGTGCCGCCGGCCATCGACAAGCTGCTGGCCTCGGTGTCGCTGAACGCCGACCAGGTCGACTTCTTCGTGCCGCACCAGGCCAACGGCGTGCTGCTGGACGAGCTGGTGGTCCGTTGTGGACTGACCGGGGCGCACACCGCCAAGACCGTGGAGCAGTACGGCAACGTCGGTAGCGCCTCGGTTCCGGTGGCCTTGGACCACCTCGTCAAGTCCGGCCAGGTCCAGCCGGACGACCTGCTCGTGCTGTCGGCCTTCGGTGGCGGCATGTCCATGGGCAACTGCTTGATCCGCTGGTCCGAGGCCGGGGGTGCGCGATGAGCGTGGAGCGTGTCGGTGTCATCGGCTGCGGGGCCATGGGCGGCGGCTTCGCCGAGGTGTGCGCCCTGGCCGGGCTGCCCGTGCAGGTCGTCGTGCGCAACGCCGACGCCGTGCGCCGGGGCCGGGAGCGGCTGACCGGGTCGCTGGAACGCCTGGTGCGCAAGGAGAAGATCAGTCCCGCGGACCGTGACGAGGCCATCGCCCGGCTCACCTTTTCCGAGGAGCTCAAGGACCTGCGCGCCTGCCAGTTCATCCTGGAGTCCGTCGCCGAGGACCTGGCCGTCAAGCGGCGCCTCTTCGAGGAGCTCGACGCCGTCGTGGCCGAGCCCGGGGCCGTGCTCGCCTCCAACACCTCGTCCATCCCGATCATGAAGCTGGCCATGGTCACCGGAAATCCCGGCCGAGTCGTCGGCGTGCACCTGTTCAACCCGGTGCCGGTCATGAGCCTGGTCGAGGTCACCCCGTCACTGCGCACCAGCAAGCAGACCCTGACCACCACCAGCTCCTTCGTCACCGACGTGCTCGGCAAACAGGTCGTGCTGTCCACCTACCGCCCGGCTTCGTGGTCAACTCCCAGCTCATCCCCTACCTGATCCCCGCCGTGCGCATACTGGAGTCCGGCGTCGCCTCCGCCGCCGACATCAACCGCGCCATGGTCCTCGGCTGCGGCCACCCGCTCGGGCCCCTGGGCCTCATTGACCTGATCGGCCCGATCGGCCTGGACATCATCGCCTCGGTCGGCCAGTCGACGTACGAGGAGCTCAAGGACCCCCAGTACGCGCCCCCCCACCCTGCTGCCGCGCATGATCGAGGGCGGCTTCCTGCGCCGCAAAAGCGGCCAGGGCTTCCACGACTACTCCCCCGCCGCCCCTCGAAACGCCACGGCTGCCACTGCACCCCGGTCGGCCGAACACCCGGTCACAATGCGCTCGGCCAGCGCTTCACTGGCCTCCGCGGCCGGGCAGGTGGGCCGACCTCGGCCAATACATCCTTCTCGGCGCCAACGACGTCGTGTTCGGCGGACCGCGGCATGCCGGCTTCTTGCGGTCAGCATTCGCAACGGCCGGGCTGCGGCGCGCCGACGAGATCACCGACACCCTGCCCCGGCGGCCCTGGCAACGGCTCTCGGCCAGGCCAGGAACAAAGGCAGCGCTGTTAAGACTGGGCCCGGATCAAGCCACCCCGATCCCACCGGCGCTCTCGATCCGGGCGATGAGCAGTGCTGGTGGCTACTGGTGCGACGCCACCGGCACACCGGGGAGTTGGCGTTCTATCGCTGCTATTCCCCCGAGATCGTGCCGCGGCGCAAGATGGTCGGTGTCGTCGGCAGGCGCTGGACGATCGAAGAGCCCTTTCAAGCCGGGAAGGGTCTACCGGGCTTGACGAACACCAGGTTCGGCGCTGAACCTCACTGGCAGCGCTGGACGCTGCTCGCGATGCTCGCCCACGCCCTGCTCGCCGCCGGTGAGCACACCGAACAGCCCGCTGCGGACGGGCTGATCGCGCTGACCTGCAACGAGATCCGCCGACTCTTCGCGATCTTCGTCATCGAACCCGCCCGCCACCGAGCCTGCCCCCAGGCCCGGTCACGCTGGTGACGACGCCACCAACACCACGCCAAGATCAGCCACTACCAACGCCAGGAAGCCACCCTCGCAGGCACATAACGATCTACGGCTGGAGTACCAGAAGCAGGTGCACCTCGCCAACCAATCAGACAGGTTGCCGCTCTCTGAGGATCAATCATGCCGCTTTGATCGGGACCCCCTGAAGACCGCGCAGCGTGAAGTTGGAGCCAAATTCGATATCGCCCGCGAACTCGTACTCTGGCAACTTGTCCAACAGCCGATTCAACCAAATCCTCATTTCCATCCGAGCCATATGAATTCCCAGGCAAACGTGAGGCCCAAAACCAAAGCCAATATGTGCCTTACGGGGACGGAAAATGTTGAAGGAGTGCGGGTTGTCCCAACGAGCGGGATCGCGATTCGCGCAACCCAGAAGAGCCATGACCGCGGAACCTTCGGGGATCGTAAAACCTTCGACCTGCGACTCGTCGCTACATGCATAGCGTAAAACCGTCTGCGAGAGAGTCATCCAGCGGTGGACCTCCTCGAGTGCAGCCGGAACAAGCGACCTGTCGGAGACCAGCGCGCGACGTTGGTCAGGGTGGCGTCCCAGCGCATACAAGGCCAGCGCCATCATCTGTGCCGTACTCTCATTCGCCGCAACTGTGAACATCGCCCCATTTGCCATTATTTCCCGATCAGGCATAGACGGCGCGAAATCGTCGAGCACCATCTGGGCCACAAACGTTCCATCAGGCACCCCCAGCGCACGGTACTTTTCGATGAGGCCGCCGATGTGCGAGTTCAAAGCAGCCGCCGCCGCAGCGCCCTCAGCGAAAATCTCTTGACCTCTCGGAGTCGAGTCCAGCCTTGCGCCAAGAACCTCCGCCGTTGCGTCACTCCAGGTGATAAAGTCTTTATGCACGTCCTCTTCGACGCCCAGCAATTGGGCAGTGACAATAGTGGGTATAATCCGCGTCATCTCCGCGAGAGCGTCAAGAGATTCGCCGGATCGAAGGCGTTCGGCGAATTGATCCACGTACACGTTCACAATTTGCTGTATTCGCGCCGCCCAGTCGGCCTCGACAGCTTTGCGCTCAAATCCTGGCGCCCAGATTTCGCGGACCGTCTGATGCCGGGGACCATCCATGCCAAGAAAAGTCGGTCCACCGAATGCCTTCTCCATCTCCGGGAGCACGTTTGCAGAGTTGAAATGGCGGATGTCACCAAGCACTCGAACGCAGTTGTGATGTGACGTAATCATATACTGATCGTGACGAGAGTTATATACAACCGGCCCTAAAGCTCGCCATACATCCATAGTCTCATAGGGGTCCTGCGCGAAGTCGGGATCAAGCATGTTGAAGTCCACGGAGGGACATTCCGCCACTGCAGAGTTCATTGCACGTCCTCTCCCTGGTCGGGATCGATATCACCGGGCGTCATTGCGGCCAAAACGTGTTCAGCGGGAACGTTGTAGCGGTGGGCATCAAGAGTATGTAGCTGGGACAGGCGGATGAGCTCATCTTTGTCAGTCGCCTCGATGAGACCTCCGCACATCGGGCAGCTCACTTCAAGGCCAGCGTCCATGGCCGCACCTCTCCTGTTTGACTGACCCTGGCCGCGTTCGTCGACCACGGACAGGCGTGTCACGACGGCACGGTCAGGACCCCCCGGCCACCTCGTCGGCGTACTTGCGGTTCATATGCTCGACCGCCGCGCCGGCTGCGATGCTCGCCTCCTCGCGCCGCGCGAGAATCCGGGCCCGGGCATCACGGGACGACTGGGCGTGGGTCTTCCCCGGTCCCTGGAAGTGCGGGGCAACCTGACGGGCGACGAACTCCCACGAGCGCCACGTCGCCCTCGGGTCGGCCCAGTCGTGCGCCAGCAGCAGCACGGTGCCGAACCCGCCGGACTGGTCGATCATGCGCTGGATCTGGCGGCGGACGTCGTCGGCCGTGCCGATCGCGCCCAGGCCCGATTCGTTGACGAACTCGATCAGCTCCCGCGTGCTGCCGCTGGGCAGCGCGAGCCCTGGCACGGCCGCGTTCTCGTGCAGGTGCCCTAACCAGTCCTGCAGCCCGAACTCGACGTCGCGGTATGCCTGCTCTCGAGTCTCAGCGACGTGCACTTCGGTGACCAGCCGCCAGGTCGCGCGGTCGGGCGCCGGCCGTCCCGCGTGGGCGGCGCGCTCGGTGGCGATCCCCCAGTGGTACGCCAGCGCGTCGAATCCGTCCTGGCTCATAGTCGCCCCGAGCGAGATCAGGCTCACACCGCGGCTGCCGGCCAGGCGCGCGCCGGTCGGCGACGACGTTGCGGCCACCGCGATCTCGAAGCACGGCTCGGTGAACGGGCGCAGCTGCAGCGTCGCGTCGACCAGCGTGTGGCTCCCGACCGTCGTGGTGACGGACTCACCGGCCAGCAGCCGCTGGATGACGTCGAGATGGGTCTCGAGGAGCTCGCGGCTCTCGGTGGGGGTCATGCCGATCATGGCGGCGTCGGCGGGCAGGGAGCCGGGACCGACCCCGAACATCACCCGCCCCTGCGTGAGGTGATCGAGCATCACCATCCGGTCGGCCACCCACAGCGGATGGTGGTACGGGAGCGAGGTCATGCCGGTCCCGAGGCGGATCCGGGTGGTGCGCTCCGCGGCCGCCGCGATGAAGATCTCGGGCGAGGCGATGATGTCCCGGCCGGTCGAGTGGTGCTCCCCGATCCACGCCTCGTCGAAGCCAAGCTGGTCGAGATGCGCCATCAGGTCCAGGTCGTGGCGCAGCCACCACGTCGGGCTCTCCCCTAGCGGGTGGATCGGGGGCAGAAACGCACCGAAACGCAAACTAGTCACGCCAGTACCACGAAGAACTCGACGCCGGGGGTTCGCGCGAGCGACCCTCCCGCCGCGACCGGTCGACGAACTGGCAGCTCATTCAGCTCCGGCGACGGATGGAAGATTGATGGCGCGGGCGGAAAAGGAATCAGGAATGGCGCGTGGTCGGCATTAGCCATGGATTTACCTCCGGCGAGCTAGCTGCGGCCCAAGGTAGACCATCTTCGACTCGGTAAGCACCCCCCTAATTTTTACCCGGCATCTCTGGGGTTTTTACACAGCATCTCTGGGGTCTCGATACGCGTGAAACTGAAGCCGAGACTGTGAATACGTGGTGGGATGGGCGCCAGCGAGCGGACCACGGTCCGGGAGCGAGCACCGATGCCTGCAGAAGGAGACGTTTCCGTCATGGCGACATGGTTCATCACCGGAGCCGCCCGAGGGCTGGGCGCTGAGATAGCCCGGCACGCCCTGGAGGCGGGACACGACGTCGCCGTCGGCGCCCGGCGTGTCGACGCGTTGCCCGACGACTTGCGCGGCGCCAAGCGATGCCATCCGGTCACTCTCGACGTCACCGACCAGGCCCAGATCGACCGTGCCGTCGCGCAGATCGTCGACCGGTTCGCCACGATCGACGTGCTGGTCAACAACGCGGGTCGCGTGCTGGTGGGTGCACTGGAGGAGATCACTGACGCCGAGGCCAGGTCGCTGTTCGACGTCAACGTCTTCGGTTTGATCAATGTGACGCGAGCGGTCCTGCCGACTATGCGTGCCGCCGGCAACGGCAAGATCGTGCACATCGGCTCCCGGGCGGGGTTCGAGGGCGAGCCCGGGGTGAGCATGTACAGCGCCTCGAAGTTCGCGGTCGCCGGCATCAGCGAAGCCCTCGCCGCTGAGCTGGGTCCGCTCGGGATCCAGAGCATGGTCGTCGAGCCCGGGGCGTTGCGTACCGACCTCTTCGACGCCAGCTCCCTGTCGGTCGCCGGGGCGCGGCTGGCGGCCTACGACGGCACCCCCGCCCACCACGTGCTCGACGGGATCGACGCGGCCAATCACGCCCAGCCCGGGGATCCGGTCAAGGGCGCGGCGCTGATCGTCGAGGTGACCGACGGCGAGACGCTGCCCTCGCACCTGCTGGTGGGCAGCGACGCTTACGAGCGTCTCGAGGTCAAGAACGCGATGGTCGCGGAGCACATCGCCCCCTGGCGCAGCAGGGCGCTGGCCACCGCGCACCGCGACTGAGCCTGCCCGTTTCGCATCGCGCGGCAGGGCCGGGCCCTGCCTCCGCCCACGGCGCGAACGTCCCCCGGCCGTGCCGCCCACGTCGGTCCGGTCACCCCACCGAGCCCCCAGGCCCTCCCTTCTACCCGCCCGCCGCACTCTCCGACCGTGTCGCCGTCGTCACCGGGCCTGAGAACGCGTCTGAGAACTGACGTAGCAGCCGCCGCTCGAAGCCTCGAGCACCTGTCCTTCGAAGCCGCCTACCCTCCACAAAGGACGAAAAAGCGGCCCATTCGCCCGTTTCATACCGCCACGACCGTTTCATGCGTGCCCCTGAAGGCCACCATGACAGCGTTAAACGCCGTGAAGGCTCCCATCAGGGCACACAGCAAACCTGGGGTGACGACCGAAGGAGACTTTCCCTCGACTCAACCTTGCAAAAGTCCCCTTCACCAGAACAGACCGCGTGAAAGTCCCCGTCAGTGACGCGGCCCTAGGCGCCAAACTGGACGACATGACATCAGTTTCCGGACGCCCTCTCAAGCAGTATCGGCGCGCCACCACCGCCAAGCGGCTCGCAAGTCTCGGCACCGCAGTGGCGCTGCTCTTCCGCCGCGCCGAACATCTCGACGAGATCGTCCACGACATCACCGTGGCCGGTGGCACCGCGATCGCCGTTCCCGTCGACGTCACCGACGCGAGCACCTTGATGTCCGGGGCTCCTGCGCGACATCGAATGCCTCCGGGGGCGAGGACGTCGCGGAGCCATCGCGTTCGTCGCCGCGCTACCGCGCCACGTACCAACGTCGAGACCACGATCCTGCCCACTGCCCAGACAGTCTGAACGGGCATGACGGTCGGCGGCCGTCGCGCACAGGGACACCGAGGAACCGGAAGGACGACCACTGATGGCCCGCACCCACGGAGCCGACGAGCTCGCCCGGCTCGCCGGCGTGAGCGTCGACTAGTACACGCGCCTCGAGCAGGGAGACGCCGGGTGAGTTCACGTCCGGCCGGGCCGTGCAACCGGTGGTGAGCGGTCTCGTGGGCGACCGCCGCCGCGCGCAGGGCGTCCGGCGGCACCGTCCAGCCTTTCCGCGCGAACACTTCGGCGGCGCGGGACAGCCCGTGGGTGTAGACGATCACCGTGTGCCGCCGGACGTCGTACTCCGCCAGGGTCAGCACCCCGTCTCGGACACCGCCGTCACGCTCGACGACGTCCGGTGGCTCCTCGGAGTCGGGCTCCGCGGCGAGTTCGTCGCCGAACCCGAGCGCGGTCACCGCCCAGCCCCGCAGCTGGGCGTCGGACCGGTTCTCGTGCGTCGGTGCCGCTCGCAACAGCTCGACAGCGAGGTCGACGTCGTCGTGGGTCTTCATCGGGTCTCCAAGATGGCCACGACCGGCTCGCTCTTGGGCCGGGTGCCGACCTCGGTCCGGATCAGCGCGATCAGCTGGTCGGGGTCGAGCACTCCGGACAGGTCGGCGATCTTGGGCCCGACCAGCAGCCGGACCGCTGGTGCCCGCGAACCGCCGTCGCCGAAACTCGTGTGCTCGCCGACCGCGCCGGAGAGCGCGGCCACCGCCTCGCCCGCGGTAACGACCCGGAGGTACGCGTCCGCGCTGTGCAGCCGGAGCACGCCCTCGTCGTCGATCACCCGCAGGCTCAGCCGTGGTGGCTTCCACCTGCTCAGCCCTCGTCCCCGGATCCGCGCGCCGAGCACGTGGTGATGCCCGGTGCGGGCGAGCTCGGCGACGTCGGCAGGCGAAACGCCCAGCGACCGCGCCACCTCGGCGGTCATCAGCGCGCTGTCGGCCTTCGCGGAGCGGTCCTTTGTCCGCAGCTCGGTCGAGCCCGTGGCGACCGCGCGCACGAGGTTGCGCTGCGGATCGACCGTGACGTCGACTTCGACCCCCGCCGTGGCCGCGCCCTGCGCGACGACGGCCGCCTCGGCTTCCGCCCGCACGGCCAGTACCTCGGCGTGCGAAGGATTCGGGACGATCCGTTCGACCGACTCCCGCACCAGCGCCAGCGCGGCCCCGAGCGGGCTGATCACCTCGCTGTGCGCGGCGATCCGCCAGTCCAGTGTGGACACTTCGCCCAGGTACGGGGTGACGGCGGCCGCTCCCCCGCCGCCCCGACGAGCGCGAGGGTGTTCCGCTCCAGCCGATAGGCGTCGATCAGCTGGTCGACCACCTCCCGGACCGGACGCACCGCCAGCTCCAGCACCGCCTTGGCGGTGTCCACGACGGACACGTTCAGCAAGCGGGCGAGCAGCGCGAGTGCCGCATTCGCCGCGTCCGGATCGCTGCGGGCATAGCTGCCCGCCGGGACGACACCGGCCGCGTTCGCCGCGCACGTCACGGTGATCGCGTAGCGGCTGCCGTCGGCTGCCTGCAGCGCGAGGTAGTCGGCCGGATCTTCCGCGCGGGGCGCGATGCTCACCAGTTCCGCGCCCTCAAGTGCCGCCGTGTCGGCGAAACACGCGTACGGCAGGCCCGCGATGTGCGCGCTGCGCGGCCCGACGCCGATCAGTTCGGCACCGGCGGCCCGGATCAGCGAACCGCCGCCGATCCCGACCGTGCGCACGTCCAGCGACGGGAGGTACGTCTCCCGACCCGCCAGCCGCGCGTACCGCACCTGCACCCGGCCGCGCCGGATCACGCTGATGTCGGTCGAGGTGCGCCGGTTTCGAGGAAGATCCCCTCGCTCAGTCTCTCGCTCATTAGCGCGCCCGCCACTCCGGCCGCGGGGCCGGACAACGCGGTCAGCAGCGGCCGGGCACGCATCTCGGGCAGCGCCATCACGCCGCCGTCGCCACGCATCACCATCAGCGGGGCGGTGATGCCCGCGGCGGCGACACTGCGCTCGACGAGATCCGCGGTCTCCACCATGCGCGGCATGATCCCGGCGTTGAGCACCGCGGTCCTGGCCCGCTTGGCGAGGCCGTACAGGCCGGTGATCTCGTGCGTAGCCGTCGCGAGCAAGCCCGGTGACCGCGCATCCTCGGCGACCACGCGTTCACCGGCCGGATCGTCCACGCTGAACGGCTCCACAGCTGCCACGACCTCGGCGCCTTCGGCCCGGAGCCGGTCGACGGCTTCCTTGACCGCGACCGCGTCACCCGGGTCACTCACTGCGGCGTAGCGGATCGGCAGGGTGCGACCCGGAGCGAGTTCCAGCTTCGCCAGCGCGCGGAGCCGCCGGGTGGCGAAGGCGTCGAACCCACGGCCGATCCCCGCGATGCCCACCACCGCGACGTCGCCCTCGAGCAGTGCGTTGGTCGCCTGCGTGGTGCCGTGCGCGAGGAACGACACGTCGTCCGCGCCGATCCCCGCGTCCGCCCGGAGTTTTCCCAGTGCCTCGAGGATCCCGTGCGCCACCCCGTCGGGATGGCCGTGGCTGATCGGCACCTTGGCCTGGGCCAGCAGGTCGAACGTCTCGGCGTCGACCGCCACCGCGTCGGTGAAGGTGCCACCCACGTCGATGCCGATGCGCACCCGTCTCGGTCCATGCGTCATTGCAGTCCCTTGTGGTCAGTAGCCCTGGACCTCTGGCCAGCGGCGTTCGACGCCTGCCTGGTCGAGCTGGGCGGCGAACTCGTCGAAGAGCTTTTCGTCCGCGCGCACCGCGTGCGGCGTGACACCGCGGCGAAGCGCGAACCCGGCGAGCATCCCGGCGACCTCGCCGATGTTCCATTCCACCGGGTGCAACCGGAAACAGCCGTTGGTGAGATGCGTGGTGCCGACGTTCTTGGCCGCGGGCAACAGGTTCGTCACCCGGATCGGCAGCAGCGCGCCGAGCGGGATCTCGAACGGCACGCTCGCGACATCGATGTAGCCGTCACCGGCGGTGGACGGGTGCAGGTCGATCCGGTAGCTCCCGATGCCCACCGAATCGTGCCGCGACACCCGGCCCGCGACGCCCAGTACGTCGACCGAGACGTCGTGCTCGGTGACCGTCGTGATCGCCCGGATACGCCGCGACTCCCGCACGTAGGCCGCTTTCGCCAGCCCGTCCCGGCTGCCCGTGACGTCGTGACGCAGCCGCAGCCCGGGGAACCCGGTGCCGCCGTCGGTCCTCGGCGCTTCGGTCTGCAGCCAGTACAGCAGCGACAGCGAGAGCCGCTTGGCCTCGTAGTGCGCCCGCTCGACCCCGGCCGCGTCCACGTGGCCGTCGATCTCTAGCGCGGGCCGGAGCCAGTAATCGTTGAGCGGCCAATTGACCAGGGTGATGTCCGAGTCGAACGCGCCGGGATCGTGCAGGCCACGGGCGAGGATCCGGCGGAAGCCCCAGAGTTCCTTGTCCCCAGCGTCGGCGCTCTGGTCGGCGCTGACGTCCAGCGGGTCGGTGTCGGGGTTGGGCACGAAGGTGCGCTCGACGGGTTCCAGAGTGCGCGGGTCGGGCGCGAGGAAGCCGAGCAACGGACCCGGCCAGAACTCCGGGGTGTAGCTCCGCCAGAACTCGTACATCGCCGGGCGCTCGATGACGTGGTTCTCGCCCTCGTGATGGGAGAGCGCGAAACAGTAGGTGATGCCCTGCAGGTTCGCCGGGTCGGTTTCCTCCGGGGTATGCGGTTCGCCGTGTTCACCGCGGGCCTCGGCGCCGACGACGTAGAGGTGGGCAACGACTTCACCAAGCGGAACCACCTGGCATCTTCCACGCCCCGCTGCCGGGCGCGCCGGACGGCGGCCGTTGCGCCGCGCCGAGCTTCGGTACCGATGGCGGGCGGAAGTACATGATCTACGAGGCCGGGGCGCGGCTCGAAGGGTCCATCGCTATTGCTCGCGCCTAGAGCCGCTTTCAGGCGCGGCTTCGCCGTGGCGTGAGGGATCGGCGCTCCTGATCCCGGGTTGATCTGTGGTTGGCAGCGCCGATCCCCCACGCAGCAGATCCTGTTGCCCAGCTTGAGTTTGTGGTCTTGTATCTACAATGGACTGTGGACTGAAATCACCCGATCCGGTGGTCCCTATCGAACAAATGTTCGGGTCGATTCGGGTAGAATGAGGTCATGACCCAGACTCCTCCCCGTATCTACACTGTCGCTGATCTCGGTGCTGCCCGGCGCGCCAACTCCCAAGGTCAAGCGTTCGAGGTCACGGTCTTGGCGGGGGTGGTCGCTGGAGGTGGTTCGCGGCGGTCCGTCACTGCCGACGTCGCCCTCGAGCTGTCCATCACGCAATACCAAGCAGGCGCCGAAATCACCCGCGCCGTCGCTTTGACTACTCGGCTGCCGCAGACTTTCGCTGCCCTGCAAAGCGGAGACATCGACCTCTACAAGGCCTCCAAAGTCGTAGACCCCACCCTGATCCTGTCCGATGATCTCGCGGGGCAGGTCGACGAGGCAATGGCCACCCGGTTGGCGGGTAAGGATCCGAGTGGGATCCGGGCGGCGGTGAACCGGGTGATCCAGAAACTCGACCCCGACGGCTACCAGGACAGAGCCCAGGCACGAAGACGGGAACGACACGTCTCACTGACCCACGACGATCACACCATGGCCACCCTCTCCGCAGACCTCCCCGCCGAGCAGGCCAGCGCCATCTACGCCTCCATCAACCGCGAAGCGAAAGCACTCCGGCGTCAGGACAAGGAACGGACACTTGACCAGATCCGCGCCGACGTGTTCGCCCAACGACTCCTCCGCACCACCGACGGCGACGCCTCACCCCACGCCGACATCCACATCTACGTGGACCTGCTGGCGCTCGCAGGGCTGAACGAAGACCCCGCTGAGCTCGCCGGACACGGCGCCATTCCCGCGTGGCTCGCCCGGCAGATCGCGACCGAACCGAACTCCACCTGGAATCGGCTGATCACCGACCCCGATACCGGACAACTCCTGAGCGTCGGCCGCACCAAATATCGGCCACCGGCAGATCTCGACGGCTTCATCCGGGTGCGTGACCGGGAATGCCGCACCAACGGCTGCCACCGGCCATCACACTTCTGCGACATCGACCACGTACGCAGCCGAGCGTCGGGCGGGGAAACCTCTGACACCAACCTCACCGGGCAATGCCAAACACACAACCTGCTCAAAGAAGAACCGGGCTGGAACTACGCCACCACACCCGACGGAACCCTCACCATCACCACCCCCTCCGGCGGAATCCATGTCAGCCCACCACCCGCACTTCACGAATCCCGCACCAGTTCGATGGAGGATGCCCCACCGTTCTGACACTGACACAGATCCGACCATCACAGACCGCATCCGAGTCCACACAGGACACGAACCGGAACGTGACGCGAACGCCGCCGAGTGCGCCATGTTTACACCCGACCCGCTACGCCTGGGCCGCAAGGACCTCAGTGAGATATGCCAGCCGATCGAGTCGGTCAGCCAGACCCCGACGGGTCGACCTGGAGCCGTCCCGAGGTTTCCGGACAGTGGCTTTCAAGCGCGGCTTCGCCGTGGCCGGGGGGGGGGGTGAATCACTCACGCCATGCTCTGACTACCCGGCTGCCGGCACCAACCATCGAGGGTACGGCTCAGGTCGCCGCCCGCGGCCCCTTGGCGTCTTCCCGCGCCTGAGTCCGCGAGCCGCGCTGGGCGGGAATCTCGGAATCGTCGTGCTTGTCCTCGGCCGCGTCCGGCTGCGGGGATTTGGCCGCGCGCCAGACGAAGCCGCCTGCCAGCGCGAGGACCGAAGCCAGCGCACCCGCGGCGGCCACCGCACGCACCGGGCCGACACCCTCGGCGAGGACACCGGCGCTGACGATCGCCACGCCCTGCGAGGTGTAGAGGCAGGTGCTCAGCCTGCCCATCACCGTTCCGCGCCGGGCGTCGGGCACCACCGCCACGACCACCGCCTGCAACCGGATCAGGTAGAGCGTCGCAAACGCGCCCGAAGCCGCCCACAGCACCATGGGCCAGACGATCCCGGGCACCACCGCGCACGCGATCAACGGGACTCCCGCGAGCACCGCGGGCACGACCACCGTCCGGGGCCGCGTCGAAGTCCGGCCGCTGGTCCTGGTCGCCCACCAGGCCCCGAGCACACTGCCGACCGGGTCCGCGGCCATCAGCAGGCCGACGCCCAGCGAGGTCACGCCGACCGCGTTCGCGTAGGGCGCGGCGAGTCCTTCCGGCACCACGAACAGCCCGATCAGCGCGGCGAAGCCGAAGATCACCGCGAGCCGGAGGTCGAATCCTGTCCGCACCGGGGCCTCATCGCGCGCTGCCGCCGCTGCACGCGCCGCCGGGCGGGACCGCACCCCGGCCAGCACGAGTGCCGCGCTGGCCAGGAAGCTCGCGGCGTTGATCAGGATCGAACCGGTGGTGCCCAGCGCGGTGACCAGCAGCCCGCCCAGCCCGAAACCGGCGACCTGCGCGGTCTGCGTACCGATCTGGCGCAACGCCAGCCCGGCCTGGAAGTGACCTTCGGGCAGCACCTGCGGGAGCAGGGAAAGCTGCGCGGCCTTGAACGGCGCGGCGGCCATGGTCAGCAGGCCGACCAGCACCCAGAGGACCTCCAGCGGAAGCCCGGGGATCGCGATCGCGACCGCCAGCACCGCCCGCACCACGTCGGTCACCACGATCACGGCGCGCCGCGGGTACCGGTCCGCCAGCCCCGAAAGCAGGAGCCCACCCAGTACGGCGGGCACGAACGTGAGTGCGTAGGTCAGCGCGGTCAACGCCGCCGAGTGCGTCCGCGCGAACACCAGCAGGGCGAGTGCGACCCGGGCGATCTGATCACCGAAGACCGAAAGGATCTCCGCCGACCAAAGCGCCCGAAACTCCCCGGAACGCAACGCGACCCCGAAACCCGGCTTACCGACGTCCGTCATCGGCCCCCTCCGCCTGTCGAACCGATTCCCAAAGTAGGCCAGCCCGGTGTCGTTCCGGACAAGAACAGCGACAGTTCACCTCTTCGCGCCCGCACCACTACCCAAGGTGACTGCGGACCAGCAAATGCCGGGCACCAGCCGCTTACTCGGCGGTGAGTTCAGCGAGCTGCTCGGCGGCGGTGGTGTTGCCCTGGTCGGCGAGGCGGCGCAGTTCGGCCAGGTCGTCCTGCTCGGTGGCGAGTTCGATGAGCTGATCGGCCGCGGTGGCGTTGCCCGCGTCGGAGAGACGTCGCAGCTCGGCGAGGTCGCCGCGCTCGGTCGCGAGCTCGATGAGCAGGTCGGCGGCGTCGCTGCTGCCGTTGTCCGCGAAGCGCCGCAACCCGTCGACGTCGCCACGTTCCGCGGCGAGTTCGATCAGCTCGCCGATCGCGGCCGGTTCCTGATCGGCGTCGGTCATGATGGACAACCTCCTGAGGTTCGAGCCCAGGGCACGGGCGCGGTCCGGACTCTGATCCTGACAGATGGCCCGAGCGCGCAATCGACGCCTGGGCCGCGGGCGAGCGGATCAACTCGTCCCGCGCTCGTCCGGTGGTCCGGTCGCCACGACCTGGCCGACCTCCACGGCGACGTACTGGCCATCCGGCGTGTTGGGACGACGGATCTGCGCGGGAACGTCATCGACTCCGGGCAGCTTGGTGACGCACGGGTAGGCTCTACGGCGACGAAGGCACCTCGCATGTGAGCGATCAAGCTCGCGTCGTCCTCGTCGAAAAACCCACACCGGCAGTTTCTCGGCGGCCGGGGACGGGAGCACCGGCATGACGTCGGGCCCGCATTTCTTCTCCGCGCTCGCTGAATCCCCACGATTCCCCGCTGCCTGAGTCCCACGCCCGCCAGGGCTATAACCCATCGCGCCCGGACTTCGCGCACCGCCACCGACCACAAAGGACATTCGTGGAACAGCTCAGACTCGCCGTAATGGCGAGGTCCCGCAAGGAGAACGAACACCGCCTGCCGATCCACCCCCGCCACCTGCCGAGAATCGACGCGGCGCTGCGCTCGCGCATGTACCTGGAAAAGGGCTACGGCGAACGCTTCGGCTGCACCGACGAGAAGCTGGCCGAGTCCGTCGCCGGGGTCCGCACCCGCGAGGAGCTCATCGCGGACTGCGACGTCATCCTGCTGCCCAAACCCCAGCTGGAGGACGTCGCCGAGCTGCGGCCGGGACAGACCCTGTGGGGCTGGCCGCACTGCGTACAGGACGAGAAGCTCACGCAGCTCGCCATCGACAAGAAGCTCACGCTGATCGCGTTCGAGGCGATGAACCACTGGTCCGGCAACGGCGCGTTCAACCTGCACGTGTTCCACAAGAACAACGAGCTGGCCGGGTATTGCTCGGTGATGCACGCCTTGGAGACGATCGGCTCGACCGGCGTCTACGGCCGCCGCCTCACCGCCGCCGTCATCGGCTTCGGCGCGACGGCCCGCGGCGCGGTCACGGCGCTGAACGCGCACGGGGTGCACGACATCCACGTCCTGACCAACCGCGGCGTCACCGCCGTCGCCTCACCGATCCACTCCGCGCGAATCGTGCACTTCGACCACGACGACGAGGATCCCCGCCGCAGCCACGCGACAGCCGACGGCAAGCGGCTCCCGCTGGCGGACTTCCTCGCCGGGCACGACATCGTGGTCAACTGCGTCCTGCAGGACACCGACTCCCCGCTGACGTTCCTGCTGGAGTCGGACCTCCCGGCGTTCACGCCCGGCAGCCTCATCGTCGACGTCTCCTGCGACGAGGGCATGGGCTTCGACTGGGCGCGGCCCACGTCGTTCACGCAGCCGACGTTCGTGGTGGGCGACAACGTCACCTACTACGGCGTGGACCACAGCCCGTCGTTCCTGTGGAACTCGGCCACCTGGGAGATCAGCGAAGCGCTGCTGCCCTACCTGAAGAACGTGCTGGCCGGCCCCGAAGACTGGGAGAGCAACGAAACACTGCGCCGCGCCATCGAGATCAGGGACGGCGTCATCCGCAACCCCGCCATCCTGTCCTTCCAGGACCGGAAGCCGGAGTACCCGCACGCGCTGAACTAAGCGCCTGCCGCGTCGAGGCGGGCGGTGAGCCATCCGGCGATCCGCCCCCACGCGGCGCGTCCGGTACCGGGCGCGGAGTTGGTGAACCCGTGCGCGCACTCAGGCCAGACGTCGAGCTGCGCGAGGTTGCCCGCCGCCTGCCAGCGCGCCGCCATGAACTGCGAGTCGTCGAGCAGTGGGTCGGCGCCGCCGACGGTGAACAACGCGGGCGGCAGGCCGGTCAGGTCCGCATAGAGCGGCGAGACCGCGGGGTCGCGCTGCGCTTCCGCGTCCAGCCCGGGGAAGGTGTCAGCGCGGCGAAGTCACGGATCCAGTCCGCTGTGAGCACCAGGGTGTCGTTCGTCGCGGCGCGGCTGCTCGGGCTCCCCGAGCCGTCGTAGACCCCGAACACCAGGTTGGCCGCCACCACCCGGTCGATCAGGCCGTGCTCGCGCGGCCCGAGCAAGGTCCGCGCGGCGAGGTGGCCGCCCGCCGAGCTGCCGCCGACGAGCAGCCGATCGGTGCCGAACTCGGCGACCGCGTGCTCGGCGAGCCAGCGCGCGGCCGCGAGGCAGCCCTCGGCCCCGGCCGGTTGCGGGTGTTCCGGGGCGAGCCGGTAGCCGACGGCCACCACCGCGACCCCGCAGGTCCGGGCGATGAAGTCGTTGACCCAGTCGTCGTCGGCGGGCGCGCCGAGGCAGAACCCGCCGCCGTGGATGTCCAGCAGCACCGCCCGCACCGGCCCGCCGGGCCGGAACACCCGCGCGGGCAGCGCACCGGCCGGGCCGGGAATGTCCGGACCACCGGCGTGAGGCCGAGCTCGACCTCCGGGCTGTACACCGTCCGAACGGACCTCGGCGAGCTGAAGCACTACGAGTTCAACGCCCACCGGGTCGAACCCGACCAGCGATACGCCTCGCGCCCGGTGCTCGGCGACGGCCTGGAACCGGCGGCGGCGACCCGCGACCCCGAGCTGTATCACCGGCCCAGCACCGAGCCGGGCGCCAAACTCCCGCACGTCTGGCTGGTCGGCTCCCACGGCCGTCGAGTGTCCACACTGGACCTGGTCGGGCACGGGCGGTTCACCGTCCTCACCGGACTGTCCGGCCTGGACTGACGCGACGCGGCCGGGAAGGCGGCCGCGGAACTCGGCCTCGCCCTGCCCGTCCGGCCGGACGGCTACGTGGCGTGGCGTGGCGCCGTGCCACCACCGAGGCCCCAGCCCGCGCGACGAACCTCCTGCTCGCCGCACTACGCGCGATCCTCGACCTCACACCCCACTGACCACACACCGTCCAGTTGCCTCTGAAGGCCACCATGACAGCGTAAAACGCCGTGAAGGTGGCCTTCAGGGACCTTCCAGGCACTGGAAGCGCGGGCGTGACTTGACAGGCGAAGATGTCGGTAAGAATAGTGAACCGGTAAGCAGACTGAACCAACCGGCCAGGAGGTCCTCGTGCTTGACTCCGTCGTGGGTCGGACAGCCAGACAGGGCGAGTTCGAGACGCTCCACCGCGCGGCCCTCGATGGCGCCGAGCTTGCCAAGAGTGTCGCCGCCACCACCGAAGCACGTCGCTCGTTGCCGCCGGAGCTCGCCGGGTCGCTGACCAGGGCGGAGCTGTTCCGGTCGGGTGTGCCGAAGACGCTGGGCGGGCCCGAGGCGCCCCCGGCCGTCAGCCTCCAAACCGCCGAAACGGTCGCCAGTGGCGACGCGTCGGCCGGGTGGTGTGTGTCGATCGCGATCACCAGCAGCCTGCTTTCCGCCTACCTGCCCAGGAAAGGCGGCGAGGAGGTGTTCGGCGACCCGCTGACGGTCGCCGCCGGGGTCTGGGCTCCCCGCTGGCAGGGGAAGCGGGTCGACGGCGGGGTCGTCGTGTCCGGGCGGTGGGGATTCTGCAGCGGGATCCCGCACGCGGACTGGCTCTTCGCCGGGTTCGTCCTCGACACCGAAGCCGGGCCGGTGCTGCGATGCGCCGCGATTCCCAAGGCGGAGCTGGAAGTCCTCGACACCTGGCACACCGGCGGCCTGCGCGGCACCGGCAGTCACGACTGTGTCGCCACCGAGGTCTTCGTCCCGGACCACCGGGTGCTCTCGGTCATCGACGGGCCGCCGGAAGGCGCCGCCCCGTTGCACCGGTTCCCCGTGTTCGGCTACTTCGCGCTGTCCATCGCCGCCGCGGCGCTGGGCAACGCCAGGGGCGCGATCGACGACCTGGTCGACCTTGCCTCCGGCCGGAAAACGCTCGGCTCGAGCCGCTCGCTGGCCGAACGCTCGCAGACCCAGGCCGTCGTCGCGGAGTCTGAAGCCGCGCTGCGCGCCGCCCGCCTGCTGATGTACCAGTCCATCGACGAGGCGTGGGTCGCCGCGCAACGGGCGGAGCCGGTGCCGGAGGAGCTGCGGCTCGGGATCCGCCTGGCCGCGACGCACGTCGCGCGCACGGCCGCGAAGGTCACCGAGTCGATGTACGAGCTGGGCGGCGGTGCCGCGATCTACGAGACTTCCCCGCTGCAGCGCCGTTTCCGTGACGCGCACACCGCCACCGCGCACTTCCAGGTCAACGCCGCGAGCTTCGAACTACCCGGCAAACTCCTGCTCGGGGTGCCCGCCAGGACCGCGCAGCTGTGACCGGTCGCGAGCTCGGGGTCGTCACGCCGTTCTGGCTGGACCGTCCCGACAGCGAGGCGCTGGACATCGCGGTGGCCGCGGACCGCCACGGGTTCGCCACCCTGTGGATCGGCGAGATGGCGACCTTCGACGCGTTCGCGCTGGCCACGGCCGCCGGCCTGCGCACGAGCGAGATCGGCCTGCGCGTCGGCCCGCTCGCCGCCGGGGTGCGGAGCCCGGTCGGGCTCGCGCTGGGCCTGTCCTCGGTGGCCGGGCTGACCGGTCGCCGGGTCGACCTCGCGCTCGGCGGGTCCAGTCCGGCGATCGTGCGCGGCTGGCACGACCGGGCCTGGGGCAGCGCGGCGCCGCGGATGCGCGAGACCGTGCGCGCGGTACGTGGGATCCTCGACGGCGGCCGCGCGGACTTCGCCGGGGACCACGTCCGGACCCGGGGGTTCCGGCTCCGCCACCCGCTCCCCTCGACCTCGATCTCGGTGGCCGCGTTCGGTCCGGCGATGACCAGGGTCGCCGCCGAGGAGGCCGACGAGGTCGTGCTCAACCTGGTCACGCCCGAGCACGTCGCGCGGGTGCGCGAAGCGGTCGACGCCCACGCGCTCGCGGCCGGACG
>NZ_JAYMZS010000027.1:0-86672 GCF_035828755.1 Amycolatopsis sp. H20-H5
GGCTGGGGCCGCGGGGTCTTGGGGGTGGCCCCCTTGGCCGGGCGCTCGAACTTGTAGCCGACGTTGCGCACGGTGCCGATCATCTGCTCGTGCTCGGGGCCGAGCTTGGCGCGCAGGCGACGGACGTGGACGTCGACCGTCCGGGTGCCCCCGAAGAAGTCGTAGCCCCAGACCTCCTGCAGCAGCTGGGCGCGGGTGAAGACGCGGCCCGCGTGCTGCGCGAGGTACTTGAGCAGCTCGAACTCCTTGTACGTGAGCTCGAGGGTGCGCTTCTTGAGGCGCGCGGTGTACGTCGCCTCGTCGATGACCAGCTCGCCGACGCGCAGCTCCGCGTCGACCTGCGAGGAACCACCGTCACGCGTGGTGACCAGGCGCAACCGCGCGTCGACCTCGGCGGGACCGGCTGTCGGCAGGAGGATGTCGTCGGTGCGCCATTCCGCGCTGACCGCGACCAGGCCGCCCTCGCCGACGACCGCGATGATGGGGGTGGTGGCCTCGTCCTCGCCGGTGCCCTTGAGCAGGCGGCAGAGGCTCTTCGCGGAGGCCAGGTCGGTGCGCGCGTCGAGCACGATCACGTCACGGTGGCCCGCGTCGAGCAGGGCCGTAACCTCGGGAGCGCGTACGCGTACGGTGTGGGGCAGAAGATCCAACGCGGGCAGCACCGAGGTGGCGTCGGGTTCCGCGGTCAGTACCAGAAGGTCCAGGCTCATCGCCGCACCGCCGTCTCTTTGTCGTCGCCTCAAGCGTGGCTGCAGTCGGTGCTAAGTGAGAATAGCGGGTGAACGCCCGGAACACCTCCCCCATGCTGTATCGATCACACCTGGTGAAACGCACTGGGGCGGGGTTGTGACCGAACGAAGGAGAACGGACGCGATGGTGAGCAGGCCTGTGGCCCGGGACGACCGACCGGTCGGCCAGCCGGACAACCGGCGGCGCGGACGGCGCGTGCGGCGGTGGGTCATCGTCCTCGTGGTGCTGGCACTCGTGCTGGTCGGGGCCGACTTCGGCGCCGCGGCGTACGCCGAGCACACGATCTCCCAGAAGGCCCGCGAACAGCTCGGCAACCTCAGCCAGGACCCGTCGGTCACGGTGCACGGCTTCCCATTCCTGACCCAGGCGCTGTCCGGTGACTACAGTCACATCAGCGTCTACGCGGCCGGGGTGCCGGTGCAGGACAAACTGCGTGACGTCGAACTCAGCGCCGAGCTGGAGAACGTGACGGCGCCGCTGTCGGACCTGTTGGCGGGCAACACCAAGACGATCAAGATCGGCTCGCTCAAGGGCCAGGTCACCGTCAAGGCGAGCGACTTCGCGCGGTTCTCTCCGCTGGACAAGGTCCAGCAGCTCAAGATCGAGCCGGTGACGGAGGACTACGTCAAGAGCGGCGATTCCGGCCAGGCCGAGAGCACGCCCACCCCGACGGTCACGCCGACCGACGCCGACGGCCAGCCCATCGACAGCTCGACGGCCGGGATCCGCATCTCCGGCTACGTCCAGGTCGCCGGGCAGAAGGTGGAGATTTTCTGCTTCGCGCTGATCTCGGTCAAGGACAAGAAGATCGAGATCAGCCCGAACCGGCTGCAGTTCGGGAATGACAAAGAGACCACCGTCGTTCCACCGGCAGTGCAGAAGGCGCTGCTGCCGAACTTCCGGGCCACCATCAACGCGGGTGACCTGCCGTTCTCGGTGACGCCGACCGCGGTCCGGGTCAACAGCGGCTCGGTGACCATCAAGGGCGAGGCCAAGAACGTCACGTTCACCGGCCAGCCCGCGAAGGGGTGATCCGCCATGGCGGGGTTGTGGGTATTGCTGGGCACGCTGGTGCTCGGCCTGCTCGCCGGAGCGGTGCTCCGCGCGCGTAACGGCAAGGTCCGTGCCGCGCGTCCGGCCGCGCCTTCACGCGCGCTGCCCGCCCCCGTCGCCGAAGCGCTCGAGCCCGCCACAGCGGTGACGCTGGTGCAGATCTCCACCACGTTCTGCGCCCCCTGCCGTCACACCCGCGCGGTGCTGTCCGCACTGGCCGACAGCACCGACGGGCTCCGGCACGTCGACATCGACGTCACCGACCAGCCGGACGTCGCGAAGGAGCTCGGCGTGCTCCGCACCCCGACAACGCTCGCACTCGCCTCGGACGGCCGTGAGCTGCTACGCGTCGGAGGCGTCCCGAAGGGCGCGACGCTGCTGGAAGCGCTACGCCCCCACCTCTCTCCCGTGCGATGAAACGCCCGGTAGCAGGGAACTCCCGGACTTTGGGAATCGTCCCAAGGAATGAACGGTGTTCCCACCCTGAGGGAGCTCTGGGTACTCTCGTGCCCGTGTACAGGCTTCCGCTCACCTTGCTTACGCAGCGCCGCGCAGTAGACCTGTGCCGCGTGCGTAGCAGCCTGTGTCCGGCTTGACCGCGTCGCCGCAGAAGCGCGTCCGAAAGCAAGCCGCCGAACACTGAGCGGCGCCGTGTCACCGCAAGATCAGCCTCCCTCATGAAGCCTGAAGCGCAGGAGGACCCATGTCCGCAGGACCGGCAGTGGACCCGCGTGGTCCCCGTTTCTCCGCCATCCTGACGACGGTCGTGCTCGCGGTCGTGCTGGTCACCCAGTGGTGGCCACTGCTCGCCGCGCAGACCGTGGTGTTCGCGATCGGGGCGTTCGTGGGGCTCAAGCCGGCGCCGTACTCGCTGGTCTACCGCTACCTGGTGGCGCCACGGCTCGGCCCGCCGCGCGAGCGGGAGGACGCGGCGCCGTTGCGGTTCGCGCAGGCTGTCGGTTTCGTGTTCGCGCTCGTGGGCACCGTCGGTTTCGCCGTCGGCATCGTCCCGGTCGGCATCGTGGCGACGGCGTTCGCGCTGTTCGCCGCCTTCCTCAACGCGGCGTTCGACTTCTGCCTCGGCTGCGAGATGTACCTGCTCATCAAGCGGTTCAGCCCCAGCCCCCGCGCTTCCTGAACACCTCGTCACCCTCCATCGATCACCAGAAAGCGAGTGCCGTTTCCATGAGCCGTGAAGAAGTCCTGGTCACCACCCAGTGGGCCGAAGAGAATCTGGACACCCCCGGTGTCGTGTTCGCCGAGGTCGACGAGGACACCACCGCCTACGACAACGGCCACATCCGCGGCGCCGTGAAGCTCGACTGGCGCAAGGACCTGCAGGACGGCGTCCGCCGCGACTTCGTCGACAAGGCGGGCTTCGAGAAGCTGCTGTCCGAGAAGGGCATCTCCAACGACGACCAGGTCGTCCTCTACGGCGGCAACAACAACTGGTTCGCCGCGTACGCCTACTGGTACTTCAAGCTCTACGGCCACGACAACGTCCAGCTGCTCGACGGCGGGCGCAAGAAGTGGGAGCTCGACGGCCGTGAGCTGAACGCCGAAGAGGTCAAGCGCGCCGCGACCGGCTACACCGCCAAGGAGCAGGACCTCTCGATCCGTGCCTTCCGCGACGAGGTCGTCCAGGCCATCGGCGCCAGCAACTTCGTCGACGTCCGCTCGCCCGACGAGTTCTCCGGCAAGCTGCTCGCGCCCGCGCACCTGCCGCAGGAGCAGTCCCAGGTGCCCGGCCACATCCCGGGCGCGCTGAACGTGCCGTGGGCCAAGGTCGCCAACGAGGACGGCACCTTCAAGACCGAGAAGGAAATCACCGAGCTCTACGCGGACGAAGGCCTCGATACGGCCAAGTCGACCATCGCGTACTGCCGGATCGGTGAGCGTTCGTCCATCGCGTGGTTCGCGCTGCACGAGCTGCTCGGCCACTCGGACGTCAAGAACTACGACGGTTCATGGACCGAATACGGCTCGCTGGTCGGCGTGCCGGTCGAGTTGGGAGCGAAATAATGGCTGACGACGGTTGCGGCGCCCCGGCCCAGGAGGCCACCCCCGCGAACTTCGACACGAACGGCCAGGTCGTGCTGGCCGGCAAGGTGACCGGCACCGACGGCCCGGTCGGCGGCGCGTTCGTCCGGCTGCTCGACGGCGGCGGCGACTTCACCGGCGAGGTGGTCTCGTCGGCCGACGGCGACTTCCGCTTCTACGCCGCCCCCGGCGACTGGACCATTCGCGCGCTGCACCGCAGCGGCAACGGCGAAGCGTCCGTCACCGCTGAGGGCCCCGGCCTGCACCAGCTGGCGATCTCGGTCGCGTAAGGCGTGCAAAAGGGGACTTTCACCAAGCCTGCCTGGTGAAAGTCCCCTTCGTCATGTCCGGCGTCGTCGCGGTGCTCGCCGGGATCCGCCCGATCACCGAGTCCACCGTCCAGGCCCACGGCAGAGCGACTCCGTGACCGTCCTCACGGCGCCGACCCTGCGAGCCGCCGGGTGGGCGACCAGGGACTATTGTGCTTCTCGTGGAGATCCTGTTTACGACGATGCTGATCCTCGCGGGCATCGCGATCACGTGGTTCGCCGTCTACGTCGTCTATCGGCTGTACGCCGACCAGCGCTGACCCATGGGCGCCAGTGGCGACGACGCCATCCAGGCCGCGGAGAAACGTGCCGAGAGCACGGCCGCGCGCAACCTTCCCCAGTTCGACGACATGCCCGTCCCGGGTGACACGGCGAACCTGCGCGAAGGCGCGAACCTCAACGACGCCTGCCTCGCGCTGCTGCCGCTCGTCGGCGTGTGGCGCGGCGAGGGCGAGGTCGACTACCCGACGATCGAGGGCCCGCGCCGCTTCGGCATGCAGCTCACCATCGCCCACGACGGCCGCCCGTTCCTGATCCACGAGGCCCGCTCCTGGCTGCTCGACGAGGACGGCAAGGTCATCCGGCCCGCCGCCCGCGAGTCCGGTTTCTGGCGCCCGCAGGACGACGACACCGTCGAGCTGATGCTCGCGCACAACACCGGCATCATCGAGCTGTTCTACGGCGCCACTCGCGGCCAGGCGTCCTGGGAGCTCGGCACGGACGCGGTCGTCCGCTCTGCTTCCGCGAAGGACGTCACGGCGTCGCAGCGGCTTTACGGCCTCGTCAACAACGGCGACCTCGGTTACGTCGAGGAGCGCGCCATGATGGGCCAGGAACTGCAGCCGCACACGTCGGCGCTGCTGCGCCGCGTGGTGGGCTGAAAGCGAGAACAGGCCCCGTGCGGTGGCGGCGGTGTGGGGAGCACGCCGCCCTGTTCGACTGTGACTCGCTCGCGCGGATGCGCGCGGCGCACGCCACGGTGTCCGCGGCCCGTCCCAGCGGCGTGGTCGAGCTCGTTCCCGGCGCCCGCGTGCTGCTCGTGACGGAACGTCCCGGCTCAGGCGCGCTCGAAGCCGTCCGCGCGCTGCTGGACGACGCTGACCTCGACCATCCGCCCGCCGGTGACGCCCGCGAAGTCACTCTCGACGTCCACTACGACGGTGAAGACCTGGAGCTCGTCGCGAAGGACGCGGGGATGAGCGCCGGCGACGTCGTCGAGCTGCACACCAGCGCGGAGTACACCGTCGCGTTCACCGGGTTCGCCCCCGGTTTCGGTTACCTGACCGGCCTGCCGGAGGCACTGCGCCAGCCCCGGCTCCCGACGCCAAGGACGCGTGTCCCGGCCGGTTCGCTGGGGATCGCGGGCGAGTTCACCGGCGTCTACCCCCGCGAGTCGCCCGGCGGCTGGCGGCTGCTGGGCCACACCGGCGCCGTGCTGTTCGACCCGCGCGCCGAACGTCCGTCGCTGCTGGCGCCCGGGGTCCGGGTGCGGTTCCGGAGCGTGCCTTGAGGGCACTCGAAGTGGTCGCGACCGGTCCGCTCGCGCTCGTCCAGGACCTCGGACGACCCGGTCACGCCCATCTCGGCGTGCCGCCGTCCGGCGCGCTCGACACCGGCTCGCTGCGGCTGGCCAACCGGCTCACCGGCAATCCCGAGTCCGCTGCGGGCATCGAGTCCGTGCTGGGCGGGCTGGTGCTGCGGGCCCGGTCGTCCTGCACCGTCGCGGTGACCGGACCGGTGGTGCGTGTCCGCGTCGACGGCCGGGACCGCGGCTCCCACGTCGCGATCCACCTGGGTGAAGGCCAGACGCTGACGATCGGCACCCCCGGCGAGGGCCTGCGCTGCTACCTGGCGGTGTCCGGCGGCCTCGCGGCCGAGCCGGAGCTCGGCAGCCGGTCGGCCGACGTCCTGTCCGGTATCGGCCCGCCGCCACTGCGCGCCGGGGACGTCCTCCCGCTCGGCACGCCCGGCGGCGTCCCGGCCGGGGCCGACGTCGTCGTGCCGTTCCCGACCGGCGAGACGCTGACCCTGCCGGTGACGCTCGGCCCGCGGGCCGAGTGGATCGCGGACGTCGAACGCGGGCTGGCCGAGTGGTGGACCGTGACCGCGGAGTCCAACCGCGTCGGGCTCCGGCTGGATGGGCCCGTGCTGCGCCGCGCCGCCGCCTACGCCGACGACGAGCTCCCGAGCGAAGGTCTCGTCACCGGCGCGATCCAGGTACCGCCAAGCGGGTTGCCGGTGGTGTTCCTTGCCGATCATCCGACGACTGGGGGTTACCCCGTGGCCGCCGTGGTGAGAGCAGTATCACTCGGAGCGCTAGGACAGGCACGCCCAGGAACCCTGGTGCGGTTTCAACCGTCCAGATAAGCGTGGAACAGGTAACGGTGAGCGGTGGCACGGGTGTCATCGACACGAACTCGGCGGTAACCAAACCGGAACTGCCACAGGCGCTCGGCATCGCACTCGCCACCGGGCAGCTCCGGCGGCCGCTCGTCCAGACGCTGCGGCCGCTGCTCGACCTGCTGGCGGACGGGCCCTACCGGATCGACGGGCCGGAACGGCTGGAGGACGAGCGCGTGCTCACCCCGACCGGCGGCTGGCCGCCGCCCGACACCACCCGCGTCGAGTACTACCGGACCGCGATCCAGAGCGGGCACCGGCCGGTCGCCGTGCTGCTGGAGGCCGGTGACCAGGGCCTCATCCTCGACGGGCACCACAAGATCGCCGCCTACCGCGCGGAAGAGGTGTCCCCTTCGGTCCTGCGGATCAGCAGTTCGAAGTGACCGCGTACTCGGCTTCGTAGGCCGCCGCGAGCTCGTCGTGCAGCACGCCTGGATCGCGCAGCTCCCGGCCGTCCAGCGTGTGCACGCGCGCGAGCTTGCGCACCGAGGACGCGAGCAGGACGGCGTCGCCTTCGTACAGGTCGGCGACCCGCAACGGCTCGACCTTGACCGACCAGCCAGCCCGCTCGGCCCCGCGGAACAGCGCGGCCTGCGTGGTCCCCGGCAGGATGCCGACGTTCGACGGCGGCGTGTAGAGCGTGCGATCCCTGGCGAGCACGACCGTCGAGGTCGGCCCCTCCAGCACCGAGCCGTCGGCGGCGGTGAAAATCACATCTCCGGCGCCCCGGCGCTCGGCTTCACGCAGCGCGGCCATGTTGACCCCGTACGACATCGTCTTCGCGCCGAGCAGCAGCCAGGGGGCGCGCTCGGCGAGGCCGGGCTCGAAACCCCGCTCCAGCGTGATCGCCGAGACCCCGTCGACGCGGGAGCGCAGCACCTTCGCGGGTACCTCCGAAGCCAGTGCGAACCCGGTGGTCCGGTGCTCGGGATCACCCTCGATTCCCCTGGTGAGGACCAGTTTCAGGACGAACTCCGGCCCCCCGGCCCAGGTCCGCAGCACCAGCTGGACGACCCGCTCCCAGTCCGCCAGAACGGGCTCGGGCAGGTCCATCATCGCCGCCGAGCGGGCCAGCCTGTCCAGGTGCGCGGCCAGTTCCCGCGGCTTTCCGCCCGCCACGAGGATCGTCTCGAACACCCCGTCGCCGCGGAGCAGTCCCAGATCGTCCACCCGCAGGTGGGCGAGGTCGGGGTCGGCCAGGGTTTCGTCGAGGAAGGCGAGGACGCGCATGACGACACGGTACTCACCTAACATGGGATGTATGTCCTACCGCTCCCCCCTGCTGGACCTGCCCGGATCGATCGCGACCCCCGAAGGCCACCCCGAGGCGGGAGTGCCGTGGCACTGGGGAGACCCGTTCGCCGAGCAGCGGACGGCGGCGCGCGGCGCGGTCATCATCGACCGTTCGCACCGCGAGATCCTGTCCGTGACCGGCGAGGAGCGGCTGTCCTGGTTGCACCTGGTGATCTCCCAGCACATGACGGAGCTCGCCGAGGGCGCCGGCACCGAGGCGCTGGTGCTCGACAGCCTCGGCCGCATCGACACGCACATGGTCGTCGCGCACGCGAACGGCACGGTGTGGCTGGACAGTGACGCCGGCGCCGAGGCGACCAGCGCGCTGCCCTCCGGCGGGCGGCAGACGCTCAAGGACTACCTCGAAGCGATGAAATTCTGGTCCAAAGTGGACATCCGCGACGTCACCGGCGAGCTGGCGCTGGTCAGCGTGCTGGGCCCCGACGCGGATCGCGTGCTCGGCGCCGCCGGGGTCGAGGTCGGGCCGGAGCCGTACGCCGTGGTGGCGCTGCCCGGCGGCGGGTTCGCCCGCCGGATGCCGTGGCCGGGGCGGTCCAGTGTGGACCTCGCGGTCCCGCGCGCGGACCTGGCAGGCTGGTGGAAGCGGCTGACCGACGGCGGGGCGCGCCCGGCGGGCAGCTGGGCGTTCGACGCGCTGCGGGTCGAGTCCCTGCACGCGCGGCTCGGCATCGACACCGACGAGCGGGCCATCCCGCACGAGGTCAACTGGGTCGGCTCCGCCGCGCACGTCGCGAAGGGCTGCTATCGCGGGCAGGAGACGGTGTCGAAGGTGCACAACGTCGGCCGCCCGCCGCGGTACATGGTGCTGCTGCACCTGGACGGCTCCCCGGCGGTCACCCCCGAGACGGGCGACCCGGTACTCCACGGCGAGCGCACGGTCGGCCGGGTCGGCAGTGTGGTGCAGCACCACGAGCTCGGACCGATCGCGCTCGCGCTGGTCAAGCGCTCGACCCCGGTCGACGCGGAACTGCTCGCCGGCGTCGAGGACAGGGTGGTCCAGGCCGCGATCGACCCGGACTCGATGCCCACCGAGCACGTCGCCCCCGGCCGTGAAGCGGCCCAGCGGCTTCGTGGCTGAACCGAAGCTGGCGTGAGCAGGAGATGTAGAGCAGGATGACCCCGTGATCGAAGTCCGGCCAGGTGGTCGCCGTCGCATCGACCGCGTGCTCGCCCCCGGCTACCTGCGGGAACTCGGCGAGTTGCCGCTGTCCACCCTGCGCGAGCGCCGCGACGAGGCCGCTCAAGAAGAGACCGACCTGTCGTACTTGCGCCGGCTGCTGCACGCGCGCATCGACATCGTGCGCGCCGAGCAGCAGCGCCGCACCGGCGGCGGCGAGGCGGGCAGCATCGTGGACCAGCTGGCGACGATCCTGGCCGACAACGCGATCGGCCCGGCGACCGGTTCCGGCCGCCATCAGCAACTCGAGCCCTCACGCGCGGGTGAGCACCGTCGTCAGGCTGAAGCGTTGGTGGGCGATACGGACTTGTCCGACGTCGGCGCGCTCTCGAATGACCAGCTGGACTCGGTCCTGACGACTTACGGCGACGAAGAGACGTCGGTGTCGGCTCGCCGCCGCGAGGTCCAGGGTGTGATGGACACGATCAACGCCGAGATCGGCACCCGGTACCGCACTGGGACGGCCTCGGTGGATGACCTGCTGGACACCGAGCGACGCGGCCCCACTCCGGCGTGACCGTCAACCCTGAACTGGTCCAGGTGGTCCGCTCCGGGTTCGTGGAGAGCACCCATCGCGGCTCGCTGGTCATCACTCGGCCGGATGGCACTGTCCAGTTGGCGCTGGGTGCAGTGGATCGGCCCGTTTTTACCCGATCGTCCAGTAAGCCCTTACAGGCCACCGGCATGCTGCGTGCTGGGCTGGAAGTGGATGACGAGGACCTGGCGTTTGCCTGCGCTTCGCACAATGGCGAGCCGGGGCATGTGGCCAGGGCGGTCGCCATGCTGGCTGCCGCTGGTCTGGATGAGTCGGCGCTGGTTTGTCCGCCGGACAATCCCCTGCATGAAGGCAGTCGGGTCCCCGGCGAACAGCCCCGGCGCGCGGCGATGAACTGCTCCGGCAAGCACTCGGCGATGTTGATGACCTGTGTCCAGCGGGGGTGGGCGACACAGGGGTACGAGCAGCCGGATCATCCGCTTCAGCAGGTGATCGCTGAGACGATCACGGCGCTGACCGGGGAGTCTGTGGCGGCGACCGGGGTTGATGGGTGTGGGGCTCCACTTCTGGCCTTCTCCCTGACAGGGCTGGCCAGGGCTTTCTCTCGGCTGGTTGTGGGGGCGGATTCTCGTGTCGCTGACGCGATGCGGAGGAGTCCTTGGCTGGTGGCGGGTACCGGTCGGGAGGACACCGTGTTGATGCGTGCGGTGCCGGGGCTTTTGATCAAGGGTGGGGCCGAGGGGGTTCATGCGTTCTGTCTCGCGGATGGGACCGCTTTCGCCTTGAAGGTCGACGATGGTGCTCAGCGGGCACGGCTTCCGTTGCTGCTGGCGGCGCTGGGGTACCTGGGGGTGGGGGGGGGGCCGGAAGTGGCTGGGCTTCCGGCCAATGTCGTGCTGGGCGGGGGTCATCCCGTAGGGACCTACCGGGTTGTGGCTCCGCTTTAAACGAGCCGCCACGGCTTGGGGGTGGTGGTCGCGGTGTGGTGGGCGGGTCCTGAGGTGCGGTTAGGAGCCTGTGTTTTTTGGCCAGCGCGCTCACAAACTCGCGCCGCCAGGCCGCCCCGGCCCCCAGCGTAAGCGCGGGTTTTGCTTGAAGGGGGGCGACCTGCCGTCGCGAGTTGGGAGGGCCTGACGGCCCTGAAAGAGGGCGCGCGGCGGTGAAGTCTCCCCTCGCAGGGCTCGGGGAGACGCTGGGGCTGGGGCGGACCGTGGGGGTTGGTTTTTGTTTTTGTTGTTGGTGTTGGGGTTGGGGTTGGTTAGTTGGCGTGTTCGCGGGCTGCTACTTCGCTCCAGAACTCTCTTAGGTCGGCGAAGAGGGTGGTGAGCTCTTCTGGGTTGCCGGTGCGTAGGGCTTTTAGGATTTCGTGGACTTCTTCGGCTGTTGTGTCTGATTCGAGGATGGGGTTTGAGAGGAGCTGGACTATTCCGCCGTAGTCCAGCTCGACTACCGAGCCTGGGGCGAAGTTTTCCAGCCAGCGGGTGGTTTCCTGGAGTACTCGGCTGGGGCCTGAGTCGCCGAATGTTGCTTCGAGCAGGTGGGTGGCTTCCGTGGCTCGGTCCAGTGCCTGCTCGATGGGCGTTCGCCACGAGAGCTCGCGGGCCTGGTCGTATTGGCCGGTTCCCAGGTTGAGGCGGCGGTCTGGTGGGTCGATCAGGGCAAACCAGGGCAAGGGGACGGTCCAGGTGGTGGTCAGCATGTGTGCCGCAGGCTTGGCCAGGTCGCTTAGTGCCGAGACCGCGCGGCCGCGGACCGTCTCGTTGGTCGCGCCGCTCGCGTCGAGCACCGCGTTGCGTAGGGCTGGGTGGGCGTCGGCGAGGAAGGTGACCAGGGAGGCGGCTGAGCGGGCTCGTAACTCGAGGGGGCAGATCAACGGCCCCTCGCCCTCGCCCTCGTTGGGGTGCAGCACCAGGATGTCGGTGAATGTGCTGGGCGCGGCGCGGCCGTCGGCCAGCTCTGCGGGCAGGAGTCGTACTGGCAGTGCGGTTTGTGACTTGAGCCACATCTCTTGTTCGCGGCGGCCCAAGCCGGTGCGGGTCAGCTCGGCGGTCTCGACGGCTTTCAAGAGGCGCGGGTCCGGTGGGTCACCCAGCGCGAGCAGGGGTTCGTACACGCGGAGGTAAGCCACGAACGGACGGAGCACGGGAGCATCGTGGCACGTCGACCTGCGACGACGGTCATCGACCGGCCGGTAACCGGTGTCCGGGAAACACTGTCGCGTCCGGCACACCGTGCCACGTCGCATCCCACCCCCGGGACACGGTACGGTGTGAACAGGAAAAGTTGTCGAGACGATGCGGGGCCGCCGATTCCCCCGGCCGCCCCGCCCCTGTGCGAGGGGGTCGAGCCATGGGGCGCGGCCGGGCTAAGGCCAAGCAGACGAAGGTGGCGCGCGAGCTCAAGTACAGCTCGCACGAGACCGACTTCGATGCTTTGCAGCGCGAGCTGTCCAGTAGTTCTCCTGAATACAGGCATGAGGACGAAAAGCAGGACGAAGACCCGTATGACGGGTACGACGAATATCGTCGTTGAGCACTCGTGACGCGCGAGGGTGGGGCCGGGTGAGCCCGGTTACCACCCTCGTGGGTTGCGTGCTGCCCACTTTACCTCTGCCTGAGTGCGTATAAGGAGCGTTGCGGGTGACAGACATAACCAAGGTCGGCGTAGTTGGTGCCGGCCTGATGGGCTCGGGTATCGCCGAGGTGCACGCACGATCCGGTCTGGACGTGATCGTCACCGAGGTGAACCAACCGGCGCTCGACGCCGGGCGGGCCAGGATCGAGAAGTCGCTCCAGCGCGGCGTCAAGAACGGCAAGCTGGCAGCCGAGGACGCCGAAGCGGCGCTCGGCAGGCTGCGGTTCACCACCGAGATCGGCGAGTTCGCCGACCGTGACCTGGTGATCGAGGCGATCCTCGAGCAGGAGCAGGCCAAGGTCGACGTGTTCCGCACGCTCGACAAGGTCGTCGAGCGCGAGGACGCGCTGTTCGCGTCGAACACCTCTTCCATCCCGATCATGAAGCTGGGCATGGCGACGAGCCGTCCCCAGCAGGTGGTCGGCATCCACTTCTTCAACCCGGTGCCGGTGCTCCCCCTCGTGGAGCTGGTCCCATCGCTGCTGACCGGTGAGGACACCATCAGCCGCGCGGAAGGCCACGCCACCGGGGCGCTCGGCAAGACGGTGATCCGTTCGCAGGACCGGGCCGGGTTCATCGTGAACTCGCTGCTCGTGCCGTACCTGCTCTCGGCGATCCGCATGATCGAGTCGGGTTTCGCCTCGGCGGAGGACATCGACCGCGGCATGGAGCTCGGCACCGCGCACCCGATGGGCCCGCTGCGGCTGTCGGACCTGATCGGCCTGGACACCATCAAGGCGATCGCGGACTCGATGTACGCCGAGTTCAAGGAGCCGTTGTACTCCTCGCCGCCGCTGTTGCTGCGCATGGTCGACGCCGGCCTGCTCGGCAAGAAGACCGGCCGCGGCTTCTACTCGTACGCCTAGGACGCAATTTTCGTCGGCGGGACAGCTCCTTCTTGGGCTGTCCCGCCGACTGGCGTGCCCGTTTCACTGCGCCACCTCCGTCGCGGGGTGACCACGTTCGTCTTCGCGACGGGCGGCAACTCGAGCATGCACGGCTGGTTACCGGGGGCCAGGATTTCGAACTGCCTGCCGCCACGGGCGAAGAAGACCTGCACGATCGCCGGGAGGTCCGTCCAGAACCCGGACTCGTTGCCAGGCGAAACCTTGACGACACGGGCCATCGGCCCCAGTCGCCACAGCTCGAGAGACTTCAGCCGGGTCCGCCGCTTGCCGTACACCAGCTCGTCCGCCGAGATTCCGGGCAGGCAGCGCGAGCGTTCCCTCGGGTGCCCTTGACGGCCAGCCACAGCAGCACCGCCGCGACGAAGAACCCGACAATGAAGAAACACATCACCTGCCCCCGTTCCTCCGCCGCAGATTAGGTCGGTGGAGGTCGCCGGAGAGGCCGCTGACCCGTCAAGGCCAGGGCGGCCGGGCGGAGGTGGGCGCGGAAAGCGAGCGCGGCCACACATACACTGCCGACCGTGGGACAGGGACAGCTGCGAGTAGGCCTGATCGGCACCGGACCATGGGCGCGGACGGTGCACGCGCCCGGGTTGGCGGACCACCCCGGGATTTGCCTGACCGCGGTCTGGTCACGCCGCCCGGAGGCCGCCCAGGAGCTCGCCGACGCGCACGGCGCGCGGACCGCCGGCAGCATCGAGGAGCTGTTCTCCCAAGTGGACGCGGTGGCGTTCGCGGTCCCGCCAACGGTGCAGGCCGAGTACGGCGTCCTCGCCGCGGAGGCGGGCAAGCACCTGATCCTGGAGAAGCCGATCGCGGCCGACCTGGCCGGAGCGCAGCGGCTCGCGGACGCCGTCACCGGCGCCGAAGTGACCGCGCTGGTGGTACTGACCTTGCGTTACGCGGCCCAGACCCGGGCCTGGCTGGCCGGGATCGCCGAGGCAGGCGACTGGCGCGGCGGCGGCGCGCGGTGGCTTTCGGGCGCGCTGCTCGGCGGCATGTACGAGAGCTCACCGTGGCGGACGGACGCCGGAGCGCTCGCCGACATCGGCCCGCACGCGTTCGACCTGCTGGACGCGGCGCTGGGACCGATTACCGAGGTGCTCTCCGCGCATCGCTCGGAAGAGGACCTCTGGGACGTCACTTTCGCCCATGAGAGTGGCGCGACGAGCACCGCGACGTTGTCGCTGCGGCTGCCGGTGCAACCGAGCGTGGTCGAACTGGCGGTCTGGGGCGAACACGGTTACCGCACATTGGGGCGCAAACCGGGCGCGGCGCAGGAGTCCTACACGGCGTTACTGGACGACTTCGCGGCCATGATCGCGAGCGGCACGACGACCCATCCCTGCGACGTGCACCGGGGCCTGCACCTGCAGCGGCTCATCGAACGCGCTCGGGAACTCGCCGGTAGCGCAAAGTAGTACACAGGCTTCTGACCTGCGTTACGGTTGCCGTGTAACGCTTTTCACGTTCGGCCGGAATTTCTTCCACAGGGTTGTCCACAGCCTCCACTGTGGACGATCCGAGCCCGTAGCAGCCCGTGCGACTGAACCACGGCCCCGCCGCGCGCGCCACTCCAAGATCACCACATAGTGCACCCCGTTGAACATGCCGAGTGGATCTTGCGGTGCGAAGGTTGATCTTGGGAGGGTTCGGAAGGGGGTCACGGTGAGTGACTTACTACGCGCGTTCGGGGCCATGATCCCGTTGACGATGATCGCGTTCTCCTACGCGCTGCTCGCCTGGCCACTACTGGCGGCCCGGCGCCGTCGAAGACACCCAGTGCGCACGGCCAGCCTGACGGCCGCCGTCGACGTGGCCGCCGTGACGCTCGGCCTGCTCGCGTTGTGCCTGGTCACGATGCCCGTGGGCGATTCGGGCACCAGCACTCTCGACCTCACCCCCGGCACCGACCTGGTCGCCGCGTTCGCCGACGACGGCTCGATCTGGCAACTGCTGGGCAATCTGCTGATGCTGGCCCCGCTCGGCGCGCTGCTCCCCCTGCGCGTGCGCGGCCTGCGTTCCCTCGGCCGCATCGTGCTCGCCGCGCTGATCGCGTCCACGCTGGTGGAAGGCGTGCAGTACCTGATGCACGCGGGCCGGGTCACCTCGACCGACGATGTCCTGCTCAACACCACGGGCGCGGCCGTCGGCGGCCTCCTGAGCCGCCGCCGCTGGCACAGCCTCGACGTCCGCCCCACGCCACCCCCGTTGCCCCAGCGCATCCCGGCCCAGGTCCGCCGCACCGTGTGCGAATCCCCCACCCGCACCCTGCGAGTCCCCCGCTCGGTCTGGGACACCCGCTACGCCGCCGCTGGCCACCCCGCGGCAGTCCAGCCCGAAGCCCACTGAGGAAATAAGTTGCCCCTGAAGGCCACCTTCACGGCGTTTTACGCCGTGAAGGTGGCCTTCAGGGGCATTCAAAACGTCCGCCCCGGGCGGTGAAATTCGCTTGCCCGCCGTGGGACAGTGGCTTGACCAGCACCTTCGAGAACGAGGACTGCCTCATGACTGGCGCCTACCTCGGCGTCGGCCGCTGCTAGGGCCGACGCCGTCGCCGCAGAGCACTCCGCACGCACGCCTGACCGCGTGCGTTCTTCCGTCGTTCTCGAAAGGCGCTTCCAGAAATGCATGACCTTCAGTCGTACATCCGCACGACCGCGGCGCGTGGCCGTGAAACCGAGCAGGTCGGGCCGTTCCTGGCCACCTTCTCCCCGCACTCGGACAACCCGTTCCTCAACTACGCCATCCCCGACGACGACTCCGTGCCCACGGTGTCCGATGTGGACGGTCTGATCGAGGCCTACCGGCGGCGAAGCCTGAGCCCGCGCCTCGAATTCCTCACCGAGGCCGCTCCGCAGGTCGAAGCGGTGCTGGCCGAGCGCGGGTTCGCCCTCGAACGGCGGGTCCCGCTGATGATCTGCCCGCGCGACGAGGTCACCGCGCAGCGCGTGCCCGAGTGCGTCGAATTGCTCACTCCCGACCTCGACCTCGAATACCGGGCGATGATCGAGGCCCAGAACGAGGCATTCGGCGAGACCGGCCCGATCAGCGACGAGGACGTCGACCGGGCCCGTGAGCTGCCGGAACGGGGCGGGATCGCGCTATTGGCGGTGCACGCCATCAGCGGCGACCCGGTCGGCGGCGGGTTCGCGACCGCGCTGCTCGACGGCACCACCGAGGTGGCCGGGATCGGCGTCCGCGAGAAGTACCAGCGTCGCGGCGTGGCGGGCGCGATCGTCGAATCGCTCACCCGCGAGGCCCACTCGCGGGGCGCGCACACGGTGTTCCTCACCCCGGGCCACGGCCCGGCGCAACGCGTGTACACCCGGGTCGGCTACCGCACCGCAGGCGAGTGCGTCCACCTGTCGATCGCGTAAGTCCCTGAAGGCCACCATGAGGGCGTCTAAGTCCCTCATGGTGGCCTTCAGCGCACACCGCAATCGGTTAAGTCGGGATCGAGCGGTGACCGGCCCTGAAGGCCACCTTCACGGCGTCTAACGCTGTGAAGGTGGCCTTCAGGGGCAGTAAATCTCAGGGGTCGAAACGGCCCGCGCGGCCGCGCTTCACGTCGCTTCGCCGCTTCTTCGAAGCGAGCCGCCGCTCCTTCGAGCCACGCGAGGGCTTCGTGGGGCGGCGCTTCGGCGAAGGCGCTGCGGAGGCGTCCAGCAGCAGGTTGGCGAGGCGGCCACGGGCTGCTTCGCGGTTCATCAGCTGGGAGCGCTGCTCGCTGGCCGCGATCGTCAGGACGCCGTCGACCAGGCGGGCCGAAAGCCGGTCCAGCACGCGATCCCGCAGGTGCTCCGGGATGGCTGCCGAACCGGCCACATCGAACGAGAGCTCCACGCGCGAGTCCGTGGTGTTGACGCCCTGGCCGCCCGGCCCGGAGGACCGGGAAAAGCGTTCGGACAGCTCAGCGGCCGGTACCACGAACCGGTCGCCGACCACCACGTCCTCTGCCATGCGTCCAGTGTGACAGCGCCACACACGACAGCGGTAGCGGGTTTTGTACGTAACAGCGCCCGGCGAGAACTCAGAAGCGCGGGTGGTCGCCCGACAGCACGGCGCGGGCGCCGTCCGGGTTCTCGGCGGGCTGGATGTCGCCGAGGATCCAGGCCGGGACGTGCCGGGCGGTGAGCATCGCGAGCGCGCGGTCGACGTCGTCGGGGGCGACGATCGCGACCATGCCGACGCCCATGTTGAACGTCTTTTCGAGCTCGGCGCGCTCGACCTTGCCGAGCTGGCCGATCAGGGCGAACACCGACGCGGGCGTCCAGGTGCCGCGTTCGAGCTTCGCGACCAGGCCGCGCGGGATCACGCGGGCGAGGTTGGCTTCGAGGCCGCCGCCGGTGATGTGCGAGAACGTGCGGACCTCGGTCTCGGCGGCCAGCGCCAGGCAGTCCTTCGCGTAGATCGTGGTCGGTTTGAGAAGCTCCTCGCCCAGCGTGTGGCCGAACTCCTCGACGTGCCCGCCGAGCGGCATGCGCGCGATGTCCAGCAGCACGTGGCGGGCGAGGGAGTACCCGTTCGAGTGGAGTCCGGACGAGCCGAGCGCCAGCACGACGTCACCCGGACGGACGCGCTCCGGGCCGAGCAGCAGCGACGCCTCGACCACGCCGACGCCGGTGGCCGACATGTCGTAGTCGTGCTCACCCATCAGCCCGGGGTGCTCCGCGGTCTCGCCGCCGAGCAGCGCGCACCCGGCCTGGACGCAGCCCTCCGCGATGCCGCCGACCAGCGCGGCGATCTTCTCCGGGTACACCTTGCCCACGGCGATGTAGTCCTGCAGGAACAGCGGCTCGGCGCCGGTGACGACCAGGTCGTCGACCACCATGGCGACCAGGTCGATGCCGACCGTGTCGTGCTTGTCCAGAGCCTGCGCGACGGCGATCTTCGTGCCGACGCCGTCCGTGGACGAAGCCAGCACGGGCTCCTTCCACTTGCCGAGCTTCAGCGAGAACAGCCCGGCGAACCCGCCGACCCCGCCCAGCACCTCGGGCCGCGTGGCCCGCTCGGCGTGCGGTTTGAGCAGCTCGACGGCTTGATCACCAGCGTCGATGCTGACTCCGGCGGCGGCGTACGTGGCGCTCGTGGACTCGCTCACGGAAGCGGACTCCAAATCTGGGTTAACGGAAAAGAAACAGGCTAGGGACGCCGGACGGCGTCTTCGGCACCGTACCCGGCCGGGGCGACGGGCTGCGCCGCGCCATTGACCGAGTCCAAGCTGTCGAGCAGGTGTTTCCCGAGCAGCGCGTCGTCGGGCAGCGCGATCGGGTACTCACCGGAGAAGCAGGCCGTGCACAACCGCGTCTTCGGCTGCTCCGACGCCGCGACCAGGCCGTCGAGCGAGACGTAGCCCAGCGAGTCGGCGCCGATGGACCGGCGGATGCCGTCCAGGTCGACGCCGTTCGCGACCAGTTCGGCGCGGGTGGCGAAGTCGATGCCGTAGAAACACGGCCAGCGCACGGGCGGCGAAGCGATCCGGACGTGCACTTCGAGCGCACCTGCCTCACGCAGCATGCGCACGAGCGCGCGCTGGGTGTTGCCGCGCACGATGGAGTCGTCGACGACGACCAGGCGCTTGCCGCGGATGACGTCGCGCAGCGGGTTCAGCTTCAGCCGGATCCCGAGCTGCCGGATGGTCTGCGAGGGCTGAATGAAGGTCCGCCCGACGTACGCGTTTTTCACCAGTCCCGTGCCGTACGGGATGCCTGACGCCTGTGCGTAACCGATCGCGGCGGGCGTCCCGGACTCCGGCACCGGCATGACCAGGTCGGCCACCGCCGGATGCTCCACGGCGAGGCGCTTGCCGATGTCGACGCGCGTGGCGTGCACGCTGCGGCCCGCGATCGAGGTGTCGGGGCGCGCGAGGTAGACGTATTCGAACACGCAGCCCTTGGGCTCCGGGGTCGCGAACCGCGACGAGCGCAGGCCCGAGGCGTCGATCGCGATCAGCTCGCCGGGCTCGACCTCTCGGACGAACGACGCGCCACAGATGTCCAGTGCGGCCGTCTCGCTCGCGACCACCCAGCCGCGCTCCAGCCTGCCGAGCACCAGCGGGTGCACGCCGTGCGGATCACGTGCCGCGTACAAAGTGGACTCGTCGGCGAAGACCAGGCAGAAGGCGCCCTTGACGGTGGGCAGCAGCTCCAGCGCGGCGGCCTCGATGCCCTTGTCGGCCGAGTTCGCGGCGAGCAGCCCGCAGATGAGGTCGGAGTCGCTGGACGACCCGGTGAGCCCCATGTGCGGCTTGAGTCCGGCCGCCGCGGTGCGTTCCCGCAGCTCAGCCGTGTTGACAAGGTTGCCGTTGTGGGCGAAAGACAGCCCGCTGCCCGTCGGCGTGGTGCGGAAGATCGGCTGCGCGTTCTCCCAGATCGTCGCGCCGGTGGTCGAGTAGCGGCAGTGGCCGACGGCGATGTGTCCCTGCAGTGACTGCAGGACCTGCTCGTCGAACACCTGGCTGACCAGGCCGAGGTCCTTGAAGACCACGATCTGCGAGCCGTCCGACACCGAGATCCCGGCGGCCTCCTGGCCGCGGTGCTGCAGGGCGTAGAGGCCGTAGTAGGTCAGCTTCGCGACCTCTTCCCCAGGTGCCCAGACGCCGAAGACGCCACACTCCTCGCGGGGTTCCGGATCTGGCTGGTCGGTATCGGGCTGTCCGGTGACGGACGGGTCGGAAACCACCGAGGTGCTCCCAAGAAGACGTGGGCAGGCCAAGGCCAGTGTAAACGCTGCGGACATGAACCAGGCCCCGCCCGACGTGGTTCTGACCACTTCGGACGGGGCCTGAAGTACTTCTGGTGCCGCTCAGCCAGCGGCCAGCCACTTGGAGTTGCCGGTGGCGCCGGACACCCAGCGGCCCTTGACCCTGGCTTCGGCCGGGGTGAGAAGCGCGCCGGGGGTCCGCTCGTCGGGGAGCGCCAGCAGTTCGGTGAGCACCGCGGCCGCCTCTCCGCGAGAACGCCACAGCCACTTCGACGGCTCGAAGATGTCCTCTTCGGTGCCGGGCATCCTGGTCGCGGTGACGTCGTCCTCGGCGTTGAGCCGGACGACGTCGACGACGTTGTCGTGCACGCGGACGCCGACCACGGCGAGTACCTCGCCGTGCTTGTCGCGCGGGTGCACGAACTGGTAACCGCGGTTGATCAGTTCCTGCAGGCCGGACTCGATGTCCGTGATCTCGGAGGCGACGACGTCAGTGGAGGACATCGTCGAACTCACCGTCCTTGGCGCCCGCGAGGAAGGCGGCCATCTCGGCCTGGGTGTAGACGAGGGCCGGGCCGGTCGGGAAGCGCGAGTTGCGCATCGCGATCTCGCCGTTCGCCAGCGGGGCGACCTCGACGCAGTTGCCGACGGCGCCGCTGTAGCTCGCCTTGCGCCACTGGGCGCCGGACAGACGATCGGCCGGAATACCGTTTTCGAACTGTTCCGCCATGTCATTCACCTTCCCGAAGGGATGCCCGGGGATCTGCGTCTGCGGGCTATGCATCTGCATGTGCATTTGACTGAGACTTCGAAGTTAGCACGTGTGGCTGCAGCGGTAAATGCACGTGCAGAATTTTTTGCAAACTTCTCACGAAGAGACGAAACACTTGAACAAAAGTTATCTAACGGGTGACGAAGCAACACTCGATCGAGTGAACTCTTACAAGGGTTACCGAGAAAAATCGCTCAGAGCGAGAGTTAGATGAGCCGGGCTCAGATCTCCGAAAGCCTCTTGGACATCGTCTGACGGCTGCGTTCCGGCGTCTCCGCGTCGACCGCCAGCCTGTCCAGCGAGCGGCTGTAGACCTCGAGCTCTTCGCGCTTCTCGATGTACATCGCGCCGGTCTGGTACTCGACGTACGCGATGTTGGGCAGCTCCGGCTCGGAGAACCGCAGCAGCGAGAACGCGCCTTCGGCGGGGTACCCGCTGCGCGCGTACGGCAGGATCTGCACCGAGACGTTCGGCTGGCTGGTGATGTCGAGCAGGTACTCGATCTGATCCTTCAGCGCCCTGGTGCCACCGATCGGCCGGTACAGGACCGACTCGTCGAGCACCATCCACAGCCGCGGGGCGTCCGGGCGGCTGAGCATCTTCTGGCGCCGCTTGCGCAGCGCGACCCGGCGCTCGACGTCGTCGTCGGGGATGCCGGGCTGGCCGTGGCTCACGATCGCCCTGGCGTACTCCTCCGTCTGCACCAGGCCGGACACGAACATCGGCTCCCAGACCTGGATCCGCGCGGCGGCCTCTTCGAGCCCGACCAGGTCGTTGAGCCAGTTGGGCATGAGGTCGCCGTAGCGCCGCCACCAGCCGGGTTCGTTCGACGCCTTCAGGTTGTCGAGGAAGTTCTGCTGCCGCACCGGCTCGGTGATGCCGTACATCGTCAGGAGATCGGTGACGTCGCGTTCCTTGAAACCGACGCGCCCCAGCTCAAGACGGCTGATCTTCGATTCGGACCCGCGAATGCTGTAGCCGGCCTCGGAGCGGGTGATGCCCGCGTCCTCCCGCATCTTGCGCAGCTGGGAGCCGAGAATCATGCGGCGCGCCGTCGGGCCGAGATTCTGCTCGCCGGACGGACTGCGTTCCACACCGGGTTCCTCACCTGACGCGTTGACCGCGTTCATGACCGGACCTTCCTACACAAACGCCGACTCGACAGGGGGATTCAGCCCGGCTACTGAACGTACACGCCCAGCGCGGGACGTCAAGTGGACGCCATGGTTTACGCCATGAGCGCATGCCCCTACCCTACGTGGGGTCAGCGACCTTCGACACATTTCTGTGAGGTTCAGATGCCCGATGCGCCCGCCCGTTCCGACCGTCCCGCCCCAGTAGGTGTGGATCCCACGAGGGCCAGCATCGCGCGAGTCTACGACGCCTTCCTCAACGGCAAGGACAACTACGAGATCGACCGCGACGTCCTGCACAAGGTGCAGCAGGCCGCTCCCGAAGCGCAGGACCTGGCCACCGAGAACCGCGGTTTCCTGATCCGCGCGTGCCGTTTCCTGGCCAGCCAGACGAGCATCACGCAGTACCTCGACCTGGGATCCGGCCTGCCGACGGCCGAGAACACCCACCACGTCGTGCAGCGGATCAACCCCGAATCCACCGTCGTCTACGTCGACAACGACCCGGTCGTGCTCGCGCACGGCCGCGCGCTGCTCGAGGAGAACGACCACACGCACTTCGTCGCGGACGACATCTTCGAGCCGGACGCGCTGCTGCAGAACGAAGAGATCCGGCGCCACATCGACTTCAGCCAGCCGCTGGTGGTGCTGCAGATGGGCACGCTGCACCACTACACCGGCACCCGCGCGGAAGCCGCCGCGATCATGCGGAAGTACATCGACGCGATGCCGTCCGGGTCCTACGCGGGGATCTCGCACTTCCTCGACCCCGAGAACGAGCTGTCCAAGACCGCCCGTGAGATGGAGAAGTTCTTCATCCACAGCCCGATGGGCTCCGGGTCGTTCGCCACCAAGCCGGAGATCGAGGCGCTGTTCGGCGACCTCGAGATGGTCGACACGAGTGTGCTGGGCAACCCGGGCGTCTCGCTCTGCGCCGACTGGTGGCCGGACGGCCCCCGGCTCAAGGAGCTCAACGCCGCGCAGCGCACCATCGCCGGCGGCGTCGGCCGTAAGAAGTAGTAACTGCCCCTGAAGGCCACCATGAGGGACCTAGAGTCCCTCATGGTGGCCTTCAGGGGCTTTCAAGCACGGACGATCGGCAGCCAGTGGGCGAGGTCGGCCCGGGTGCCGGAAGCGGTGACGCGGCCGGTTTCCAGCGCGTCGGGCCAAAGCAGGCGGCCGGTGGCGAGTTCGAGCCAGGTGCGCGGGTCCATCTCGACGACGTTGGCGGGCGTGCCGCGCGTGTGCCGCGGGCCCTCGACGCACTGCACCGCCGCGAACGGCGGCACCCGGACTTCGACGCTGCGGCCGGGCGCGACGGCCGCGAGCGTGCGCAGGCTCAGCCGGACCGCGGCGGCGAGTTCCGGCCGGGCCGGAGCGGATCCTTCGCCGCTCAACCAGGCGGAAACGGCCTGCACCGCGACACGTAACTCAGCGGGGTCGACCGAACGCGAAGAGGCCATGGGAGAACAGTAGAGTGACGCACCAAGAACATTCGGGCACCCGGAACGTGGGGACGGCTTCTATGGCGCAGCGGGACGAGGCAGACCGCTTGGTTTCACGGACCACAGCGGGAAAGCCGAAGATCACCGAAGAGATGCGCGCCAACGCCAGGGCCAATCCGAACAGCTGGCTCTATGTCATCGACGAGGCCTTCGACCCCGGCGGCCCGGTCCCCTCGTGGGCCGTCGTCGGTGCGTACCCGGTGAACGCCGCGGGCAAAGTCGTCGAGGATTTCCACCCCAACGACCGCTACCGCCCCTCGCCGAAGGCGCTCGGTTTTCCCGAGCCAGCCAACGAGCTCGAGCGGCTGCTGCAGCTGGTCCGGACCAATCACCGGCCCGCCGACGACCTCCCCGGCGGAGTCCTCGACGCGACTCTGTTCGTCTACGCGATGTCACCGGTGCAGCGCACGGTCATCGGCTTTCACAACGTCGACGGCCGCGTGCTCGTCCCGGCGTACACGACGAAAGCGCTCGTGCCGCGCGAATGGCCGCACGCGCGAGCCGTGCTGGGCCGGGACATGGTCCCGCTGCTCGCCGGGCACGCCGTGGCGATCAACCCGCACGACCTCATCACCGCGGTCATCCCCGCCGAGCACCTCGTGAAGGCGATCGCCGACGAACAGCGCTGAACCCTGCCGATGATCTTCACCTGGGCGTGCCACTCTTCCGAGTGACACCCGACTCGCACATCCGACTCGATCGAGGCATCGTGGCGCTCTAAGGAGTACACGCGTCCGGTTGGGAGTCATGGGTGAAGCGTCGTAATCCACTGGTGCGCTACGGCGCCGTCCTGGCCGCGAGTCTCGTCTGGTGGGCCCACGCGCCCGTCACGGCCTCGGCCTCCTACGCGGGCGCGGAGGACAACTACGCCGGTTCGCAGATCGCCGCCCACGAAGGCGTCGGCGGCAAACCCGAAGTGGCCTACGGGACCACCGCCCAGGTGCTCGGCCACGACGTCAGCGGGCACCAGGGCGCCGTCGACTGGCCGTCCGCCTGGGGCGCCGGCGGCAAGTTCGCCTACGTGAAGGCGACCGAGGGCACCGGGTTCGTCAACCCGCAGTTCCCCCAGCAGTACAACGGCTCGTACAACGTCGGGATGATCCGCGGCGCGTACCACTTCGCACGGCCGGACGTCTCGGGCGGCGCGGCGCAGGCGAACTACTTCGTCGACCACGGCGGCGCCTGGTCGGGTGACGGCAGGACCCTGCCGGGGGCGCTCGACGCGGAGTACAACCCGTACGGCGAAACCTGTTACGGCAAGGATCCGGCGGGCATGGTCGCCTGGATCCGGGACTTCTCGAACACCTACCGCGGCCGGACCGGCCGTGCGCCGACGATCTACACGTCGACGAGCTGGTGGACGCGCTGCACCGGCAACAACGGCTCGTTCGGCGACAGCCCGCTGTGGCTCGCGCGCTACAACACCAAGGTCGGCGAACTGCCGGCCGGCTGGCCGTTCCAGAGCATCTGGCAGTTCGCGGACGCGGGCAGCCTGCCCGGCGACCAGAACTACTTCAACGGGCCGCTCGACGCGCTGCGCACACTATCGAAGGGTTGACCTGCGAGGACGCCAGTGCGGTGACAAGATCACTAACAGTGGTCCAAGTGGCGGTGTAAATCACCCACGAGAGACCCAAAATTCACGGAACTTAGTGACAAACGCCTCGACGTCATTAACAATCGTGCGCGGACGGCTACCTGCAACTAGCCGTCCTTCGCGAGGGTATCTGTGAAGGGATTGTCGTCATGTCAACTTCCCGAAGAGTCCGACGGCGAGCTTTCGGCGCTGTCATCGCCGCCACGACCGCCGCGCTCCTGCTCAGCGTGACCGTCCAGGCGTCGGCCACCCCCACCGCCGAACCGGCCGCCGCCGGACCGGTGCTGACCGACCAGAACAACCACACACTCGGCTCGCAGATCCGGCGGTTCGAGGGCGGTGACCAGTCGACGCCGGAGACCAAGGCCGCCGCACTTCAGGTGCTGGCCACCGTCGCCGGCATGGACGTCGCCAGCTACCAGGGCAACGTCGACTGGGCGTCCTGGTGGAACCAGGGCAAGCGGTTCGTCTGGACCAAGGCGACCGAGGCGACCAGCTACACCAACCCGTACTTCGCCCAGCAGTACAACGGTTCCTACAACCAGGGCTTCATCCGCGGCGCGTACCACTTCGCCTCCCCGAACACGTCGAGCGGCGCCACGCAGGCCGACTACTTCGTGAACCACGGCGGCGGCTGGTCGGGCGACGGCAAGACGCTGCCAGGGGCGCTCGACATGGAGTACAACCCGAACGGGGCGACCTGTTACGGCCTGAGCCAGGCTTCCATGGGGGCATGGGTCCGCTCGTTCCACGACCAGTACCACGCGCGCACCGGCCGCTGGCCCGTCATCTACACCTCGACGAGCTGGTGGAACCAGTGCGTGGGTTCGTCGCAGACCTTCGGCAGCACGGTGCCACTGTGGGTCGCGCGCTACGCCTCGTCGGTGGGCACGCTGCCGATCGGCTGGAGCTACTACACAGTCTGGCAGTACACCTCGAGCCCGCTGGATCAGGACACCTTCAACGGCGCGTACGACCGGCTGCAGGCACTCGCCAACGGCTGATCGCACCACCGCTCGACGCTCAACCGCGGCTCCCGCCGCGGCTGTCTTCCGGCAGTCGCGGCGGGAGCCGCTTTCGCGCGGCGGCCAGGGTCCTAGCAGAATGCGAGTCGACCCAGCGAGCGAGGCGCGGGGGAACCGTAGTCTCGTGCCCGGCGTCAGAATATGGCGTCGACACGGAAGGCGGACCCATGACCTACCCACCGCAGCCGGGGGATCCCCAGGGCGACCCGAACGCACAGGGCTGGGCGCAGCAGCCCGGGTACGGGCAGCCGCAGTACCCCCAGCAGTGTGGATGGCAGCAGCCGCAGCAACCCCAGCAGCCGCCCGGCTGGGATCAGCAGCAGCAGTACGGGCAGCCGTACCCGACCCAGCAGTACCCGCAGCAGGGCGCGTGGGACCCGAACAACCCCGGCGGGTACGGCCAGGGCTTCGGCGGCCCGCCCCCGCAGCCGCCGAAGAAGAACAAGACCGGCCTGATCATCGGTGGCGCCATCGCGCTGGTGGTTGTCATCGCGCTGGGCGTCACGGGATTCGTCGCGCCGGGCTTCTTCCTCAGCAAGGACTCGACGACGACGGCCGCCGGTCCCGACGCGACCGCGCAGGCGATCGTCGACGGGCTCAACAAGAAGGACAGGGCCGCGCTCACCGCGCTCAAGTGCGGGGACGCCGAGAAGGACATCGACGAGGTCCTCGCCGCACTCGACAGCGTGGCCGACGTCAAGCTTTCCGGCCCGCTGACGAAGGTCTCCGAAAGCGAGTACACCGCGGTCGTCGCGCTGACCATCGACGGCAGGCCGGGCACCACCAAGGGCACCATCGACAGTGCCGGGGACAAGTGGTGCTGGAAGCTGGTCAGCCGCTTCCAGCCGACGGGCAGCAGCAGGCCGACCGGATCGCCGTCGAGCACCTCACCGTCGACGTCGCCGTCCTACCCGCCCTCGGCCGAGGGCGCGGCGTTCATCAAGGACTTCGTCGGCAAGATCAACTCGGGTGACGCGGCGGGCGCGACAGCGCTGGGCTGCCCCAACTTCAAGGATTTGCTGCAGAAGCAGGTCACCGAGTTCGCGGTACCCGGCGCCGCGCTGACGGCCGCCGCCGAGGGCTCCAGCCAGTTCGTCTCCGCCGAGGTCGGCGGGGACGTCAACGGCAAGAAGGTCCGGGGATCGATCCTCGCGCAGGACTCCGGCCAGGGTTTCTGCGTCTCCCTGTTCCTCGTTTTCACCACCCCGTAACCGGTGCCGGACACTCGACGGCAGTGGTGGCGTTCGCCGCTGCTGTGGACGTTCACCTCGTCGCTGCTGCTCCTGGTCGCTGTCGGCGGATGGCTGCTGACGGATCCGGCGACCAGCCGCAGTGACGCGCTGAAGACCGGCGGCCTCGCGGGCGGCGCGATCGTCGCGCTGTACGCGCTGTGGCTCAACGACCGGCGGCGGCGGGTCGAGGAGGGCAGGCAGCAGGTCGAGCAGGACCGGCACGCGCTGGAGATGCGGAAGGCCGACCAGGACCGCGAACGGATCTCGGACGAACGGTTCGCGAAGTCCGTCGAGCTGCTCGGGCACGACGCCGACCAGGTGCGGGTCGGCGCGCTGCACGCGCTGGCGGCGCTGGCGCGCAACCGCGACGGGTACACCCAGACCGTGCTCGACGTGCTGTGCTCGTACCTGCGGCGGCCGTTCACCCATGAGCGCTACACCTCCGGAGAAACCGGCCGGAACAACGGCCAAACCCTGCCCGACAAGCCGGAGCAGGAGCTCGAACTGCAGGTCCGGCTGACCGCGCAGCGGTTGATCAGCGACCTGCTCCCCGCGGCCGGTGACCCGGACGCGCCGGCGTACGACCTCGACCTGACGGGCGCCGCGCTGGAGTACTTCGACCTGTCCGGGCACCGGGTCGGGAAGCTGGTGCTGCGGTATGCCGGGCTGTACAGCAGCACCAACCTCAGCGGCTGCGAGTTCCTCGGGCCGGTGTACTTCACCGGAGCGGGGACGGCGAAAGGCCGTCTGATCGGGATGTTCCGGTGCCGCCAGGCGACGTTCCGGGAGCGCGCCTGGTTCAGCGGGACCGTCTTCACCGAGCTGGCCGACTTCGAGGACACGAGGTTCGACGGCCTCACCGCGTTCAAGGACGCGCGGTTCGCCAAGGACGCGATCTTCACCGGCGCCACCGTCGGGCAGTCACTCGACCTGCGCCGGACCCGGTTCGAGGGCACCGCTTTCCTGGGCTTCGCCGCCACTCCCCACCCGGTCTCGCTCTACCAGACCACGGTGAACCCGGAGAAGGAACACCAGTTGCCCGGCGGCTGGGGAATCGAAACGGCGGCGAACGGGAACGTCCGGCTCACCGTGGTGGAGCGGTGAAACGCGCGCTGAAATCGCCGCTGCTGTGGGTGTTCGTGCTGGCAGGGGCTGTGCTCATTGGGGTCACCGCGTTCCTGCTCGCCGACCCGAAGACCAGCCGCGGCGACGCGCTGAAGACCGGCGGCCTGGCCGGTGGCGCGATCGCGGCGCTCTACGGGCTCTGGCTCAACGACCGGCGGCGGCGCACCGAGGAGGACCGGCACGAGATCGAGCGCGCCCGGATCTCCGACGAGCGGTTCGCCAAGGCCATCGAGCTACTGGGCAGCGACGCCGACCAGGTGCGGGTCGGCGCGATGCACGCGCTGGCCGGGGTGGCGCGGACGCGGCCCGAGTACATCCAGACCGTGCTGGACGTGCTGTGCGCGTATCTGCGGCGGCCGTTCGACAGCCCGGACTTTTCGGCGGCGACGACGGATCTCGCCCGGGAATGGTCGGCGGAGGAGAAAGCCGATTCCAACCGCGAACGGCTGGTCCGGCGGGCCGCCGAACGGCTGATCCGCGACATCCTGCCCTGGGCGGGGACCACCGGACCGACGTTCGGGCTCAACCTCAGCGACGCCCGGATCGATCGGCTCAACCTGACCGCGCGGCGCGTCGGGTGGCTCGGGCTGAGCCGGTCCCAGATCCTGCACGCGCTGGACCTCGAGGACACGGAGCTTTCCGGCAAGGTCCACCTGGACAACGTCGAGTGCTACGGCAACCTGAAGTTCCTGCGCACCGTGTCGAAGCGGGACATCACCATGCGCGAGCTGAACGCGCACCGCCCGGTCGACTTCGGTGAGCTCACCCACGCCGTGCGGCCGGACGTCACCGGGGCGCGTTTCCCGGAGGGGTCGGTGCTGCTGGCGGAGGTACCTGAAGTGTCATGAAAGGGTCTTTCAGGGCAAAAATTGCCCTGAAAGACCCTTTCATGACACTCGGGGGGCTTAGTCGAACAGCGCGGGGAGGGTGGCCTCGAAGGGCTCGCGGAGCTCGGCGATGGTGAACGTCGTGATGTCCTGGAGCTCCAAGGCGCCGGACTCCGGGTCGACGACGCCGGTCTTGCGCCACGGGAGGCCGCGGGCGGTGAGCATCTCCGTGAAGCGGAGCTCCTCGGTGCGCGGTACGGCGACCAGGACGCGGCCGGAGGACTCCGAGAACAGCTGGACGAATGGGTCCTGCTCGGAGTCGAGGAACACCCGGGCGCCGCACTGTCCGATGAGGACGGTCTCGACCAGCGCCTGCGCCAGTCCGCCGTCGGACAGGTCGTGCGCGGCGGAGATCATGCCGTCGCGTGATCCGGCGATGAGGATGTCGGCGAGGAGCTTCTCGCGCGCCAGGTCGACCTTCGGCGGGAGGCCGCCGAGGTGGCCGTGGAGCTCGCGGGCCCACGCGGAGCCGTCGAGCTCGTCGTGGGTGTCGCCGAGCAGGAGCAGGGTCTCCCCCGCCTCCGCGCCGATGCCGGTCGGGATGCGGCGGGTGACGTCGTCGATCACGCCGAGGACGCCGATGACCGGGGTCGGCAGGATCGCCGTGTCACCCGTCTGGTTGAAGAAACTGACGTTGCCGCCGGTGACCGGGATGCCCAGCTCGACACAGCCGTCGGCGATGCCGTGGACGGCCTCGACGAACTGCCACATCACGCCGGGGTCGGTCGGGGCGCCGAAGTTCAGGCAGTCCGAGACCGCGACCGGGGTCGCGCCGCCGGTGGCGACGTTGCGGTACGCCTCCGCCAGCGCGAGCTTCGAGCCGTTGTACGGGTCGAGGTAGACGAACTTCGAGTTGCAGTCCGTCGCCACCGAGACACCAAGGCCGCTCGACTCGTCGATCCGGATCACTCCGGAGTCCGACGGCTGCGAGAGCACGGTGTTGCCGCGCACGTAACGGTCGTACTGGCTGGTGACCCATTCCTTCGACGCCTGGTTGGGCGACGCGATGAGCTTCAGGATGTCGGCGCGCAGTTCGTCCGGAGTGGACGGACGCGGCAGCGAGGCCGAGGTGTCCGCCTGCAGGGCGTCCTGTGTGGACGGACGCTGGACCGGGCGGTCGTACACCGGGCCCTGGTGCGCCACGGTGTGCGCGGGGACGTCGACGACGACCTCGCCGTGCCAGGTGATCTCGAGGTGCTCGCCGTCGGTGACCTCACCGATGTCGGTGGCGATGACGTCCCACTTCTCGCAGACCTTCATGAAGGCCTCGACGTTCTCCGGCGAGACGACCGCGCACATGCGTTCCTGCGACTCGCTGGACAGTACCTCCGCCGGGGTCATTCCCTTGGCACGCAAGGGAACCCGGTCGAGCGCGATATGCATGCCGCCGTCACCGGCCGCGGCCAGCTCGGACGTCGCGCAGGACAGCCCGGCGCCGCCGAGGTCCTGGATGCCGACGACGAGGTGCTGCTGGAACAGCTCGAGACAGCACTCGATGAGCACCTTCTCGGTGAACGGGTCGCCGACCTGGACGCTCGGGAGCTTCTTACGGCCGGTGCTCTCAGATCCGGCGCCGAACGAGTCGCTCGCCAGCACGGACACGCCGCCGATGCCGTCGAGGCCAGTGCGCGCGCCGAACAGGATGATCTTGTTGCCCGCGCCGGAAGCGAACGCGAGGTGCAGGTCCTCGACGCGCATCGCGCCGACACACAGGGCGTTGACCAGCGGGTTACCAGAGTAGCTCTGGTCGAACACGAGCTCGCCGCCGATGTTCGGCAGGCCGAGGCAGTTGCCGTAACCGCCGACCCCGGCGACCACACCGGGCAGCACGCGGCGGGTGTCGGGGGCGTCGGCCGGGCCGAAACGCAGCGCGTCGGCCACGGCGAGCGGGCGCGCGCCCATCGCCATGATGTCGCGGACGATGCCGCCGACGCCGGTCGCGGCGCCCTGGTAAGGCTCCACATAGGACGGATGGTTGTGGCTCTCCACCTTGAAAGTGACGGCCCAGCCATCGCCGATGTCGACGACACCGGCGTTCTCGCCGATGCCCGCGAGCATCTTCGACTTCATCTCGTCGGTGGCGGTCTCGCCGAAGTACGCCAGGTGCTTCTTCGAGGACTTGTACGAGCAGTGCTCGCTCCACATCACCGAGTACATCGCGAGCTCGGCGTCGGTGGGACGGCGGCCCAGGATCTCGCGGATCCGGGCGTACTCGTCCTCGGCCAAGCCCAGCTCGAGATACGGCTGGGTCTGCTCGGGAGTCGCGACAGCGCGCTCGGTGGTGTCGACGGTCACGGTGTCCGCTTCGGGGTTCGCCACGGCCTAAAGACTAGGTCAGCGGCGCGCAGCGTCTCCGTTGAGGGTGGCGGCGGGGGCATGGATGGACTAGGTCAGCGGCGCGCAGCGTCTCGATTGAGGGTGGCGGCGGGGGCATGGATGGATAGGTCAGCGGGTTGGACACCTCGCGTTCGCTTGCTCATAAATCAGTCGCGCTCAGCCGGTATGTCCGCTTACCGTCGACAATCGTGCTCTCCGCCACATATCCGCTCCCGCCCCTGCGCCTGACGTCCCCGGTGACGCCCGGCGGTTACCTCTTGGCCGGGATCCGGGCCAGGCCGGGCCTGATGGCGTTCGCCGCGGTGATCGGCGCGTTGTGGATGCTGCCGATGGCGCTGTTCCCGTTCGTGGTGGGCCGCGGCATCGACGCGATCGGCGCGAAGGACTGGCCGGGGGTCTGGCAATGGGCGGCCGTCGCCGCGGTGCTGGGTGTGGCGCAGGCCGCACTCGGGACGCTCCTGCATTTCACCGACTTCGGCGCTTGGCTGCACGGCGCGGGTTCGACGCAGCGAGTGGCGTCCGCGCACGCCGCGCGGCTCGGCGCCACGCTGCGCGAAGAAACGACCACCGGGAACGTGGTGGCCATCACCTCCAGCGACCTCAATCATGTGGGGGACGTCTACGAGGTCGTCGGCCGCGCGTTCGGCTCGCTGATCGCGTTCGTGGTGTGTGCGGTGGCGCTGCTGAACTCGTCGCTGCTGCTCGGCGTCGTCGCGCTGATCGGCGTGCCGCTGGCCGTGCTGGGCATCGGGCCGTTGCTGGCGCCGTTGCAGAAACGCAAGGCCGTGCAGCGTGAGGACCTCAGCAAGGTCACCGCGCTGGGCGCGGACATCGTGTCCGGCCTGCGGATCCTGCGCGGCGTGGGTGGCGAGAAGCGGTTCAACAGCCGCTTCCACGAGGCCAGCCAGCGGGTCCGGCTGGCCGGGATCGAGGTCGGCCGCAGCGAATCCTGGCTGGCGGGCGCGGAGATCGCGCTGCCGGGGCTGGTCACCGTGGTCATCACCTGGCTCGGCGCGCGACTCGCCGCCGAAGGCACGATCGGCGTCGGCGAACTGGTGGCCTTCTACGGCGTTTCGGCGTTCCTGGTGGTGCCGGTGACTTCCGCGACCGAGGCCGCCGGTGCGCTCAGCTCCGGGCTGGTCGCCGCGCGCAAGGTGTGCGGCCTGCTCAACCTGCGCCCGCGGATCACCGATCCCGAAAACCCCGTCCCGCTGCCGGAAGGCCAGCTGGAGCTGCACGATTCGGCGACCGGGACGACGTTCGCGGCGGGCAGGCTGACCGTGATCGACGCCGGTGCCGAGGCCGAAGCGCTGGCCTCGCGGCTGGCCAGGTTCACCGAAGCCGCCAAGGGTGAGCGGGTGCTGATCGGCGGCGTCCCGGCCGAACAGATCGCGCTCGCCGAGCTCCGGGCCCGCGTCGTCTACGCGCACAACCAGGACCTGTGGTTCTCGGGCGTGCTGGCGCAGCAGCTCGATCCGGCCGGGCCGAGCGAGGTCGGGATCACCGCGGCACTGTTCGCGGCGGACGCCGAGGACATCATCGACGCGCTGCCGAACGGCGTCGAGGAGGTCATCGGCGAACGCGGCCGGGAGGTTTCCGGCGGCCAGCGGCAACGGCTCAACCTGGCCAGGGCGCTGGCGATCGACGCCGACGTGCTGCTGCTCGACGAGCCGACCTCGGCCGTCGACGCGCACACCGAGGCGCGGATCACCGAGCGCGTCGCGCGGTTGCGGCGCGGCAAGACCACCATCGTGTTCAGCCAGAGTCCTTTGTGGACGCACCTGGCCGACGAAGTAGTGAGTTCGAAGGTGCCGGCATGAAGAAGCTACCCCTGGCCTCGACCAGGGAAGTCCGAAAATGGGCGGTGACGACCGCGCGCACGAACGGGCGCGAATTCTCCCTGATGATCGGCACGTTCTGCCTCGCGACGCTGATCGGGCTGGCGGGGCCGCAGCTGCTCGGCCTGCTCGTCGACTCGGTGACGGCGGGCACCACGACCGGGCGGATCGACCTGCTGGCCGGGGTGTTCGTCGTCGTCCTGCTGCTGCAGGCGTGGATCAAGCGGGGCGCCCGGCTGCGCGCGCGGAAGTTCGGCGAGCACGTGCTGGCCGACACCCGCGAGCAGTTCGTCGGCAACGCGCTGACGTTGCCGCTCGGCACCGTCGAGGGGACCGGCACCGGCGACCTGCTCAGCCGCGCGACCACCGACCTCAGCCGGGTCGACCACGCGGTGCGCAACGCCGCGCCGGAGATCCTGGTCGCGATCGTCGCGGTGCTGCTGACCACGGTGGCGATGGTGCTCACGTCGCCGCTGCTGTCGCTGGGCCTGCTGGTCGCGGTGCCACTGCTGGCGGCGACCACCACCTGGTATCAGCGGCGCGTTCCGGCGCGGATGCAGGAGATGCTCGACAGCTGGGGCACCCTGCAGTCCATCACGCACGAGACGGTCGAAGGCTCGCGGACGTCGGAGGCACTGGGCCTGACCGAGCGCCGGGTCGGCTTCGGGCGGCACGCGCTGGACGACGCGCTGCTGGGCGAGCGGAAGCTGCGGGCACTGCAGGTGCGCTGGATGCCGTCACTGGAGATCAGTTACGTGCTGCCCATCGCGGTCATGCTGCTGCTCGGCGCGTTCGCGTACGGCCAGGGCTGGGTAGGCCTCGGAACAGTCACCACCATGCTGCTGTACGCCCAGGCAATGACGACCCCGCTGAACGAAGCCCTGTTCTGGCTGGAAGACCTGCAGGTTTCCCTCGCAGCACTACGACGCGTACTGGGCGTGAAGGCAGTCGAGTCCTCCTCAGCCACCGAAGCACCCTCAGGCCGCGACATCGCGGTGTCGGACGTGCGCTTCGGCTACACAGAGGGACGCGAAGTCCTGCACGGCATCGACCTTCAGGTACCGCGAGGCGAAAGACTGGCAATAGTCGGGCCATCCGGCGCGGGCAAGTCGACACTGGGCAGGCTGCTGGCAGGAATCTCAGCCCCAACCTCAGGTTCGATCCAAATCGGCGGCACAGAAGTCTCAACACTGGCCGACGACGTCCTGCGAGGCGAAGTCCTACTCCTGACCCAGGAACACCACGTCTTCTCAGGAACAGTCCGGGAAAACCTAGCCCTCCCCGCACGCCGCGCGGGCGGCGAATGGACCGACGACGAGCTCAGGAACGCGCTGGCCTCGGTGGGTGCGTCGGCGTGGGTCTCCGCGCTGCCCAACGGGCTTAACACCGAGATCGGCTCGGGCTCACACCCGGTCCCGGCGGGCGTCGCGCAGCAGCTCGCCCTGGCACGCGTCGTCCTGGCAGACCCGCACACGCTGGTACTCGACGAGGCGACTTCGCTGCTGGACACGGGCTCGGCACGGGACCTGGAGCGCTCGCTGAGCGCGGTGCTCAAGGGCCGCACGGTGATCGCGATCGCACACCGCCTACACACAGCGGCAGCAGCCGACCGCGTCGCAGTAATCGAGGCCGGCCGCATAACAGAACTAGGCAGCCACGCCGACCTCCTGACCGCCGACGGCCCCTACGCCGCCCTGGTCGCCGCCGCCAGCTGAAGGCCCCCCTTGGTGCGTTGAACCTGCTGAAGGTCGCCTTTGGTGCGTTGAACGCAGCAAGGGCGACCTTCAGCAGTCCCTAAACCCGACCACAGGGTCTTTCCGAGCTCTGCGAGGGAAGACTTCACGCCGCGCGCCCTCTTTCACGGCCGCCAGGCCGTCCAGAATCGCGACGGCACCCCGGCGCCCTTCCCACTCAACGCGAGTTGCGTACGTAGGTCGCGCCGGGGTGGCGGCGCGATTATGTGAGCGCGCCAGCCAAAATGCTAAAAAACATTCCAAGCCCATCATCCGACGGCCCGGTGAGAGCATCAATCGCGTGCTCCGGATGCGGCATGAGCCCCACAACCCGCCCGTTCTCACTACGAATCCCGGCGATATCGTTCCGCGACCCGTTCGGGTTGCCCCCGACATACCGGAACACGACCCGCTCCTCAGCCTCAAGCTGATCCAAAGTCGCCTGCTCGGCGACATAACACCCGTCGATGTTCTTCATCGGGATGAGGATCTCGGCGCCCTTTTCGTACCGGGTGGTCCACGCCGTCTCGTTGTTCTCGACGCGCAGCCACTGGTCGCGGCAGAGGAAGTGCAGCCCGGCGTTGCGGACCATCGCGCCCGGCAGCAGCCCGGCCTCGCACAGGATCTGGAACCCGTTGCAAATCCCCAGCACCGGCATGCCTTTGTGGGCCGCTTCGATGACCGAGTTCATCACTGGCGCGTACCGGGCGATGACGCCGGCGCGCAGGTAGTCGCCGTAGGAGAAGCCGCCGGGGACGACAACCGCGTCGACGCCCTTCAGGTCCTCGTCGGCGTGCCACAGGGGCACGGCCTCGGCGTCGGCGTAGCGGGCCGCGCGGGCGGCGTCACCGTCGTCGAGGGTGCCGGGGAAGGTGATGACGCCGATGCGGGCGCTCACGACTCGATCCGGCGGATGGTCCACTGCTCGATGACGGGGTTCGCGAGGAAACCCTCGGCGATCTTCTCCAGGGTCTCGTCGTCGACGGTGTCGTCGACCTCGAGTTCGAAGTGCTTGCCCTGGCGGACCTCGGTGACCCCGGTGTATCCCAGCCGCGGCAGGGCGCCCAGCGCGGCCTGGCCCTGCGGGTCGAGGATTTCGGGCTTCGGCATGACGTCGACAACGACTCGGGCCACGGCAGGCTGCTCCTTATTCATGCAGGTCGTGGGTACCGCCCGAGCCTACTTCACTGGTCTTGGCCGCCGACGGACCGGTATCGAGGGGGACCAGGATGAGCTCTCCGCCGCAGGGCCACTACCCGCCCCAGCCGCCACCGAAGAAACACATCGACGATCTGGCTGTGGATCACACTGGTGGTGGCCTGCTCGGCGGCGTCGCCTTCGCCGGTCTGGTGAAGCCGGGGTTCTTCCTCGCCGAGGACACCACCTCGGCCGGGGACGCGGCGCAGGTCGCGCAGTCGTTCACCAACGCCGTGTCCTCGGGTGAGCCGTTCGACCAGCTACTCTGCGGGATCCGGTCGAAGCGCACCTAAGCGGTCGAGCAGGCGCTCCGGGTCACGAGCGACGCCGAGCTGACCGGCGCCGCGCACCGGCGGACCCCGACGAGCAGTCCGCCACGATCAGCACGGGCCGAGGGCGCTGGGGCCTGGCGATCGCGCGGCGGGACGGCCGGTGGTGCGTGCGCGACATCAAGTCCGACGCCGAGCCCGAGCCGATGCCGAGCCAGTCGGAGCAGCCCGGCCCCTGGCCCGGCGTCACGAGCGGGACGGAAGTGGTCGCGAAGTTCGTCGCCGCCGTCGATGCCCGGGACGCCCCGGCCGCGCTGGCCCTGGTGTGCCCGAACGCACCGGCGACCACCCGCGACGGCACCAAGCAGGTCGCGAACGGGGAGCCGGAGTTCACCGTCAAGAGCACGGACGTGCTCCGGACCACGAAGACCACGATCGGCCATCTCGAGGGCAGGCTCGACGGCGTCGCCGGGCCCGGCCGCGTCGATACCGACGACACCGCGGCTCCCGGCCCGTGCGTCGCGGCGTTCTCCCCGGACTCCGACTGACGCGCTCGCGCCACCGGCCCGGCTGGGGGATGCTTCTCTGGCGGAACTGCGTCATGATGACCCCGTTGACGAAGTGCCAACTACTCTGCTGGAGGCATCGTGGCCGGTCAGGACTCGTTCGATTACGTCATCGTCGGAGCGGGCAGCGCGGGCTGCGTGCTGGCGAACAGGCTGAGCGAGGATCCGTCGGCCCAGGTGCTGCTGCTCGAAGCGGGTGGCGAGGACACCGCCGACGAGATCCACATCCCGGCAGCGTTCGCGGCGCTGTTCAAGACGCGCTGGGATTGGAACTACGAGACTGTCGAGCAGAAACACACGGGTAAACGCGAGTACTGGCCGCGCGGGAAGATGCTCGGCGGCTCGTCCTCGATGAACGCGATGATCTACATCCGCGGCAACCGCGCCGACTACGACGGCTGGCGCGACCGGCACGGCGCCGCGGGCTGGGGTTTCGACGACGTCCTGCCGTACTTCAAGAAGGCCGAGGGCAACCAGCGGCTCGGCGGCCCGCTGCACGGCACCGACGGGCCGCTGCACGTCGAGGACCGGCGCTTCACGCACGAGCTGTCCAGCGCGTGGGTCGATTCGGCGGTTTCCTGGGGCCTGAAGCGCAACGACGACTTCAACGGCGAGACGCAGGAAGGCGCCGGGCTGTACCAGGTGACCTGCAAGAAGGGGCAGCGCTGGTCGACCGCCGACGCGTACCTGCGCCCGGCCCTGTCCCGGCCGAACCTCACGGTCCGCACGCACGCGCAGACCACCCGCGTCCTGTTCGAGGGCACCCGCGCGGTCGGCGTGTCCTATTTGGACGGAGGCACGGAGCACGCCGCGCGGGCGGCGTCCGAGGTGGTGCTGTGCGGCGGGGCGATCAACTCACCGCAGCTGCTGATGCTGTCCGGCGTCGGCCCGGCCGAGCACCTGCGTGAGCACGGGATCGACGTCGTGGCCGCGCTTTCCGGCGTCGGCGAGAACCTGCACGACCACCCGGCGTCGCCGATCATCTGGTCCACGCGCGGCACCAGCGACGTCGCCGACTCCGCGACCCCGGCCGGGCTGATCCGCTACCAGCTCACGAAACGCGGCCCGCTGGCGTCCAACATCGGCGAGGCAGGCGCGTTCTTCTCCACTGTGGACGGTCTGGCCGCGCCCAACATGCAGATCCACGTCGCGCCGACCCTGTTCTACGACAACGGGATGCGCGAGCCGACGGTGTCCGGCTTCACCTCGGCGACCACCCTGGTCGACGTCGCGAGCCGGGGCAGGCTGCGACTGAAGTCGGGCAATCCCTTGTGGAAGCCGGAAATCGACCCGGCCTACTACGCCGACCCGGCGGACTTCGAGGCCACCCTGTCGGCGCTGAGGTCACTGATCGAGATCGGCAAGTCCGGCCCGCTGGCGCGCTTCCTCGACAAGCCCTTCCTGCCGGACCGCCACGACCTGGACGACGACGCGCTGGCCGAGCACGCGCGACAGAACACGCAGACGCTGTACCACCCGGTCGGCACCTGCGCGATGGGCACGGGCGAGCACGCCGTGGTCGACCCGGCCCTGAAGGTGCGCGGCGTCGAGGGGCTGCGGGTGGTGGACGCGTCGATCATGCCGGTCGTCCCGCGCGGCAACACGAACGCGCCGACGGTCATGGTGGCGGAGAAGGCCGCCGACCTCATCCGCGGAAAGTAGCCCTCTCACCCGGCCCGAGTTCCGCGAAGTGTCATGAAAGGGTCTTTCAGGGCAATTTTTGTCCTGAAAGACCCTTTCATGACACTCTCGAGGGTCAGCGTTTGCCGTGGAGCACGGTGATCAGCTTGGCCACCAGCGCGTCGGTCTTTTCCTTGCGCTGGAACGTGGTGAGGGCGATCGGGGCGGTGAAGCGCTGGCGGGCGATGGACTTGGGGCGGGCGAACTCGCGCAGGCCCTCGGGGCCGTGGATGCGGCCGAAGCCCGAGTCGCCGACGCCGCCGAACGGCAGTGAGGCGATGCCCGCGAAGGACAGCGGGGCGTTGATGGACGTCATCCCGGAGCGCAGGCGGCCGGCGAGTTCCATGCCGCGGGCCTTCGAGAACACCGTGGAGCCCAGGCCGTAGCGCGTGTCGTTGGCCTTCTCGACGGCCTCGTCCATGTCGCGCACCTTGGCGATGGTCACGGTCGGGCCGAAGGTCTCCTCCTGCACGGCCTCGGCGTCCTCGGGCACGTCGACCAGGACGGTCGGCTGGACGTACCGGTCGCCGACCGCGTCGACGCCGCCGACCAGCGCCCTTCCGCCGCTGGCCAGCGCGCCGGTGATGTGCCGCTTGATGACCGCGAGCTGCGACGGCATCGTCACCGGGCCGTACTGCGCGGCCTCGTCCGAACCCGCGCGGACGTCGCGCGACTTCTCGACGACCTTCGCGACGAACGCGTCGTGCACCCGTTCGTGGACGTAGACGCGCTCGACGCCGATGCAGGTCTGGCCGGAGTTGGAGAACGCGCCCCAGACCGTCGCGTCGGCGGCGGCGTCGAGGTCGGCGTCCGCGTCGACCAGCACCGCGTCCTTGCCGCCCGCCTCGATGATCACCGGGGTCAGCGTGTCGGCCGCGGCGGCCATGATCCGCTTGCCGGTCGCGGTCGAGCCGGTGAACGCGATCTTGCCGACGCCCGAGGTGACCAGCGCCGCGCCGGTCTCGCCGAAGCCGGTGATCAGCTGCAGCACCGGCTGTTCCGGAACGACCTCGTTGAACGCGTCGACCAGCCATTTCCCGACGCCGGGGGTGTACTCGCTGGGCTTGAACACCACGGCGTTGCCCGCGGCGAGCGCGTACGCGATCGAGCCGAGCGGAGTGAACACCGGGTAGTTCCACGGCCCGATCACGCCGACCACGCCGAGCGGCTGGTACTCGACGGTCGCGGCCTGGTTCGACATCAGCAGCCCGGCCGACCGGCGCTGCCTGCCGAGGATCTTGCGCGCGTGCTTGCCCGCCCACGCGATGTGCTCGATGGCGAGCACGCTCTCCAGCTGGGCGTCGGCGATCGGCTTGCCGGTCTCGTCGCGCACGACCTGACACAGCTGCGGCAGCCGCCGGGCGATGACGCCCTTCCAGCGGCGCAGGCGTTCCGCGCGGCCGTCGAAGCCCAGGCCCGCCCACCACACGGCTGCTTCGCGCGCGGCGTCGACGGTGGCCCGGACGTCCGCGGCGGTGTGCACCGGGTAGGTCCCGACCACCTCGTCGGTCGCGGGGCTGAGCGAATCGAACGTCTCCTCCACGCTGGGGAGGGTCGTCTTCGGCTGGACGGCGGTCATCGGCGTCTCCCGTGATCTCGGCTGAACCCTCAGGTTACGAGGTAACTGGCGATGTGCCAACAGCTCGTCCTGGCCTGCTCACCAGCATCGCACAAGCGAGCGAGGCCGCAAGGACACCGAGCAGCGGCGCGAGTCGGAGTGGCCGCACTCCACCGGAGGACCGGACTTGGCGAGGCGCTGCCGCGGGCCTAGGCTGGAAACGATCACAGGTTGAGGAGATCCAATGCGTATTGTCCACTTTGGACACTCTTGCGTACTGCTGGAAACCGGACACAGCCGGATCCTGATCGATCCTGGCACGTTCTCCGCCGGGTTCGAGAAAGAGCGCGAACTGGACGCCGTGCTGATCACCCACCAGCACTTCGACCACCTCGACACCGAGCGCCTGCCCGCGTTGCTGGCGGCCAATCCGGACGCGAAACTGATCGTGGACCCGGGATCGGTCGAGACCGTCGAGAAGCTCGGCGTCGTGTTCCAGGTCGCGAAGCCGGGCGACGCGTTCGGCATCGGCGAGACCGCGCTGAATGTCGTCGGGGGCGACCACGCGGCGATCTACGGCGATTTCCCCGGCATCCCGAACGTCGGCTACATCGTCGACCACGGCGCGTTCTACCACCCCGGCGACTCGTTCTTCGTGCCCGAGCAGAAGATCGACGTGCTCGGCCTGCCGACCGGCGCGCCCTGGCTGAAGCTGGGCGAGGCCATCGACTACCTGCGTGCCGTCGCCCCGCGGCTCGCGGTGCCGATCCATGAAGCCGTGCTCAGCAGGCCGGGGATGCACTACGGCATGTTCACCAATTTCGCGCCCGACGGCACCGAGGTCAAGGTTCTCGACCCCGGTGAGCTCACGAAGCTGTAGCGAGTCGCGGCGGGTGACGAAGGGAACATTCGGGGCGTCTAACGCTCTGAAGGTGGCCTTCAGGGACTTGTGGTTCGGGGGGTCAGGCGGCGACTTGGCGGCGGATCGCGCCGTAGGTGGTGCCGAAGGCGCGGTTTTCCAGTGCGACGTCGACGGCGTCGAGGAACGCCTGGCGCAGGCCTGGCCGGATCAGGTCCGCCGCGTCGACGCCAAGGCGGACCAGGCCGCCGCGGCGGGCGGCGCGGGCGGCCGCCAGCACCAGCGCGAAACAGCGCACGGTCTCGGTGCGCTGCGACTGGCTCGCGAACTCCTGGACCCTGGCACGGTGAATCTCGCCGGTCGTGAGGTCGCGGACCGACACCAGGTCCGCGCACAGCGTGAATCCGTGCTCCCGCAGGGCCTGCAGGGTGCCCGGCGACGCGAGCCAGCGCGGCGGCGCGAAGCCGTCGACGGCCAGGCCGGTGGTGTCGAGGGCGGCCTTCGCGGCGATAAGACGCAGGCGCGCCTCGTGTGCGGGGAGGGTGGCGAACTCGGCCTTCTTGCCGAGGTGCACCGTGCGGTGAGTGGGCGTGATCCGGTGGTCGTAGCCGTGCAGCAGCACGGAATCACCACCGGCGGCCCGGCCCCGGACCCACTGGGTCACGGCGCCTTCGCCGGTCCTGGCCGCGTAGAGCACGGACAGCGGGACCTGGCGGCGGTCGAGTTCGGCTGCGAGGTCGGCGCAGCGATGCAGCGTCCGGGCGGTCAGGCCGGACAGCGAAACCAGCAGCTTGGCGTCCACGCTGCTCATTAGGCGCGCTCAGAGTGACCGCCAAGCGACTGAGAGGTTACCGCCGGGCGAGCGTCGCGACGACATTTCCGATTCGCCCCACCAGCTCGGGGTCCTCGACGCGCCCGTCCGACACCGCTTCACGCGGAATCGGGATCCGCGCGCAGGCCTCTTCGACGATCATCGTGCCCGCATACGTCAGCACCTTGCGCAGCGAATCGTGGGCGTCGCCGCCGCCCGTCGGCGCGGCCACCGACGAAGCGTTGATCCACCCCACCGGCTTCTGGTAGATCTCGCCGCCGCCGACCGTCCAGTCCAGCAGGTTCTTGAACGAACCCGGCAGCCCACCGGCGTACTCGGGGGTGCAGAACAGCACCGCGTCCGCCTCCCCGATCGTCGCCCGCAGCAGGGCGACGGCGGGGTGCAGCGGCTCGCGGTCGTCGTCGGGGTTGAAGTGCGGGAGGTCGCCCAAGCCCTCGTACACCTGCGCGTCGTCGAACGTCGCGGCCGTGCGCACCACGGCGGCGTTGCTGGACCCGGCCCGCAAGCTGCCGCAGATGAGCAGGATCACGCCGGCCAGTCCGCCAGCGAGCGGCCGGTGATGCGCTCGTACGCCTCGACGTACCGGCCGCGCGTGGCCAGCGCCACCTCGTCGGGCAGCGGCGGCGGCTGGGTGTTGGACTCGCGGTCCCAGCCGGACGCCGGGCTGGTCAGCCAGTCGCGCACGTACTGCTTGTCGAACGACGGCTGCGAGTGGCCCGCCTGGTAGCCCTCGGACGGCCAATACCGCGACGAGTCCGGAGTCAGCACCTCGTCGGCGAGGACCAGGTTCCCGTCGTTGTCGCGGCCGAACTCGAACTTCGTGTCGGCGAGCAGGATGCCGCGCTCGGCGGCGAGCTCGGCGCCGCGGCGGTAGATCGCCAGGGTCGCGTCGCGGACTTCCTCGGCGCGCTTCTTGCCGATCTTCTCGGCGACGTGCTCGAAGGTGACGTTCTCGTCGTGCTCGCCGAGGTCGGCCTTGCTGGCCGGGGTGAAGATCGGCTCCGGCAGCCTCGACGACTCGACCAGCCCGGCGGGCAGCTCGACGCCGCAGACCGAGCCGGTCGCGGTGTAGTCGCTGAAGCCCGAACCGGTCAGGTAACCACGCGCGACGGCCTCGACCGGCAGCATCTCGAGCCGCCTGACCAGCAGCGCGCGTCCGCGGACCTCGGCGGGGATGCGCGGATCGTCGTAGGCGACCAGGTGGTTCGGGAGCAGGTCGGCGAGCTGCTCGAACCAGAACACGCTCATCGCGGTCAGCACGCGGCCCTTGTCCGGGATCGGCGTGTCGAGGACGAAGTCGTAGGCCGAGATCCGGTCGGAGGTCACGAGCAGCAGGTGCTCGTCCCCGACGGCGTAGAGCTCACGGACCTTGCCGGCGGCGATTTTCGGGTATTCGGCGAGCGTCGTCACGGCTGAACCCTAACCAACCTCCGGCCTGGGAGAATGCGGGGCATGGAGTACCACTGGATCTCCTTCACCACCGACTACGGCCTGCGCGACGGCTTCGTCGCCGCCTGTCACGGCGTCATCGCCCGCGTCGCACCCTCCGTGCGGGTGATCGACATCACCCACGTGGTGCCCCCGCAGCTCGTCCGGCACGGCGCGACCGTGCTCGCCGACACCGTCGCCTACCTGCCAGAGGCGGTGCATCTCGCGGTGGTCGACCCCGGCGTGGGCACCCGGCGGCGCGGAGTCGTGGTCGTCGCCGCGAACGGACTGCTCGTCGGCCCCGACAACGGCCTCCTGTTACCAGCCGCCGAAGCGCTCGGTGGCGTCCTGGCGGCCTACGCGCTCGTCGCCCCCGACTACCGGACGGCCACGACTTCGGCGACGTTCCACGGGCGTGACGTCTTCGCCCCGGCGGCCGCGCACCTGGCGCTCGGAGTCGCGCCGGAGGCGTTCGGGCCGCCGGTCGAGGACCTCGTCCGGCTGCCGGACCCGCTGGTCGCGGCGTTTCCCGGCAAGCTGGTGTCCGAGGTGCTGACGGTGGACCACTTCGGCAACCTCGCACTCGCGGCGACGCCGGAGGACCTGCGGCTGAGCGGGCTCGGCCCGAGGGTGTGCGTCTACAGCGAGCGGACCGTGGTGACCGCGGCACTGGGCCGCACCTTCGCGGACGTGGCGCCGGGTGCCCCGGTGCTCTACACCGATTCGGCCGGGCGGCTCGCGGTCGCGATCAACCGCGGGTCGGCGGCCGAGGCGCTCGACGTCGGTCCGGCCCAGGAGCTGACGATCACGGCGTCGCCGACGGCGACCTGACCCGGCCGGGTGACGACCGCCTTCATCCCGAACACGACCCCGCCCTCGGGATCGCGGCGGTAACCGGCGAGCGAGCGGATCGGCTCGGGACCCGCCTTCGCGCCGGTCTCCTGGTCGACCATCGGCACCGTGCAGCGCACGCACTTCATCGCGTAGCCGATCCCGACCCCGCCGATGGACATCTCGCGCACCTCGTCCTCGGTGTGCGGTTCACGCCAGCCGGACACGATCATGTTGGGGCGGAAGCGATCCATCGGCACCGGCTCGGCGCCGCGCTCGAGGATGCGGTCGTTCAGATTGTCCAAAGAGGACTCGGAGAGCACGAGCAGCGCGTGCCCGTCGGCGAACCAGGCGGTGCCCGCGCGCTCCCCGTGGGTGATCCGCTCGTGGTCCGGCGCGACCCGCACGAGCACGGACGGCACGCCCAGCACCGCCGAGAACCACTCGGCCGCGGCGTCGCCCTGGTGCACGGCCTCGCCCTGCCACCGGAAGTTCTCGGCCCGATGCCGGTCACCCTCAGCCACGACGTCCAGCACGAAATCGCCGACACCGGGAGCGCTCAGCGCGAGCCGCCGCCCGCCGTCCAGCACGACCGGGCGGATGGCGGCCATCACGGGGTGGCGGCGCTGGCTGCGGAACACGCCGTCGGGCGCGACGACCATGAACTCCCGATCGTGCGCCAGCCCGGCCGGGCCGACGTCCGCACTACGCACCGACGTCCCCGCGCACCCCTTGACCGGGTAGTACACCAGCCCCGTAACCCTCACCATGTCCGCGAGATTACCGGGCTCCGAGTGTCATGAAAGGGTCTTTGCGGGCAGAAAGTGTCCGCAAAGACCCTTTCATGACACTTTGAGCGGACTACAGGACCTGCGAGAGGAAGCGTTGCAGCCGGGGGCTCTGGGGAGAGTCGAAGACCGCCTCCGGCGTGCCCTGCTCGACGATCTTGCCCGCGTCCATGAACGCGACCTCGTCGGCGACGCCGCGGGCGAAGCCCATCTCGTGGGTGACCACGAGCAGCGTCAGGCCGCGCTCGGCGAGCCCGGCCATCAGGGTGAGGACGCCCTTGACCAGCTCCGGGTCGAGGGCGCTGGTGGCCTCGTCGAACAGCATGACCTCGGGTTCCATCGCGAGCGCACGGGCGATCGCGACGCGCTGCTGCTGGCCGCCGGAAAGCGCGCTCGGCCGGTACGGGGCCTTGTCCGACAGGTCGACCTCGGCCAGCCGGGCGTGCGCGATCTCGGTGGCCTCCTCCTTGCTGAGCTTGCGCACGCTGCGCAGCGGCAGCGTGATGTTGTCCAGCACGGTCCGGTGCCCGAACAGGTTGAAGTGCTGGAACACCATCCCGACGCGCTGGCGCAGCTCGTCCGGGTTGGTGGTGATCTCGCTCTTGCCGTCGAGCAGCAGGTCGCCGGAGTCGGGCTCCTGCAGCCGGTTGACGCAGCGCAGCAGCGTCGACTTTCCCGAGCCGGACGGACCGATGACGCAGGTCGTGCTGCCGTTGGGCACCTTGAGGTCGACGCCGCGCAGCACCTCCAGCGTGCCGAAGGTGACGTGGATGTCCTTCAGTTCCACACTCGACGATCGCACCGGCGCCTGCGCGGTCATGCCATGCCTCCGGTCGAGTACTGACTCGGGTCGTAGTTGATGTTCGGGTTCACCGTGTCGATCTTGCGCCCGGTCCGCAGCTTCTTGTCGATGTAGTTCACCAGGTGCGTCAGCGGCACGGTCATCAGCAGGTAGAAGAACCCGGCCGCGACCAGCGGCGAGAGGTTCCCGTTGGTCGCCGCGGCGTCCTGCCCGATGCGGAACAGTTCGCGCTGCGACGCCAGCAGGCCGAGGAAGTACACCAGGCTGGAATCCTTGATCAGCGCGATGAACTGGTTCACCAGCGAGGGCAGCACCGCCCGCACGCCCTGCGGGATGACCACCAGCAGCATTGCCTTGCCGTACGTCATCCCCAGCGCGCGGCTGGCCTCGAGCTGTCCCTTTTCGATGCTCTGGATGCCGGACCGGAAGATCTCGCCGATGTAGGCCGCGGCGATCAGGCTCAGCGCGAGAATGCCGAGCGGGTAAGGGTTCGTGCCGACGATCGGCCGCGCGACGGTGCCGAGGCCCTGGCCGATCAGCAGGATCGTCAGGATGGCGGGCAGCCCGCGGAAGATGTCCGTGTACACCCGGGCGGGCCAGCGCAACCACCGTTTCGTGGACAGCCCCATGACGGCCAGGACCATGCCGAGCACTGTCGCGATCACCGCGGACGACAGCGCCAGGATCAGCGTGTTGAGCAGGCCGATGCCGAGCAGGGCCGGGAAGACCTGGGTGATGTAGTCCCAGTTGAGGAAGGTGTTGAGCAGATCCCCCATGTCATTTTCCGCCGGGCTTGAACTCGGCGGGCTCCGGGGCGTTCGGGATGAACTGCTGGTGCAGTTTCAGCCAGGTGCCGTCCGCGATGGCCTTCTTGAGCCCGTCGTTGACCTTGGTGATCAGCTCGGTGTTGCCCTTCTTGAACGCGTAGCCATGCGGGGTGTCGGTGGTGAACGCCTTCACGATCTTCAGGTTCGCCGTGGGGTTGGCCTTGATGTAGGCCTCCGCGGTGTCCTGGTCGAACACGGTGGCGTCGATGGCGTCCGTCTTCAGCGCGCTCAGCGACGCCGAGTCGTTCGGGAAGCGCACCAGCTGCGCGGTAGGCACGTTCGTGGCCACCCAGGTCTCCGACGCGGTGCCCTGCACAACACCGATCCGCTTGCCGGGCAACGACTTCTCGTCGGCGATCGGCGAGCTCTGCTTCGCCTCGATGGCGAGCGACTGGTAGTTGTACGGTGCCGAGAAGTCGACCGTCTTCTTGCGCTCGGCCGTCTGCGCGATGGCGCAGCTCGCGATGTCCGACTGCCCGCCCGCGACCCGGCCCAGCAGCGCCGAGAAGTCCGTCGCGACGAACTCGACCTTGAAGTTCTCCTTGTTCGCGATGTCCTTCAGGAGTTCGTTGTCGAAGCCGGTGTACTGGCCGTCCTTCTGGAACGTGTTCGGTGGGGAGTCGCTGAGCGTGGCGACCCGCACGACCGAACCGCTGTCTCCACTCCCACCGCCGCAGGCCGTGACGGCCAGCATCACCGCGGCGGCGACCGTCGCGAGCAGAGTCTTCTTCATCGGAACTCCTTGCGTCTCAGCCCTTGAATTCGGCGGGCACCGGGGCCGTCGGCAGGAACTGCTGGTGCAGTTTCACCCAGGTGCCGTCGGCGACGACCTGCTTGAGCCCCTCGTTCAGTTTTCCGAGCAGTTCGGTGTTGCCTTTTTTCACCGCGAACCCGTGCGGAACATCAGTGGTGAACGACTTGACTACGGTCAATTTCGCGGCGCGGGCGCGTAACCGGGGAAGCGGACGGCCTGCGCGGCCGGAACCGTCGAGGTCAGCCAGTTGTCACCGACGGTCGCCTGGATGACGGCGACCCGCTTGCCTGCCAGAGCGGCCTCGTCGGTGATAGGAGAGCCCTCCTTGACCTGGATGCTCATGACCTCGAAATTGTAGGCGCCGGAGAAGTCTACCGTCTTTTTTCGCTCTTCGGTCTGCGCGATCGCGGAACTGGCGATCGCGAATTGCCCGCCCGCGACCTGTCCGAGCAGCGACGAAAAGTCCGTCGCGGCGAATTCGAGCTTCAAATTCTGCTTCACCGCGACGGCTTTCAGGAGCTCGTTGTCGAAACCGGTGTAGTTGCCCTTGTCGACATAGACGTTCGGCGGGGCGTCGCTGAGAGTGCCGACGCGCAGGGTGTCGCTGTCGCCGCCGCACGCGGTGAGCGCGGCGAGCAGGCTAGCGGCCAGTACGGCGATGAGGGTTTTCCGCATGACGTCAGGCCCCCGGGTTCCGCACGGGCAAGCCGGGGCCGCCCTGCGCCAGTTCCCTGGTCAGCGGCGCCTGCTGGTAGAACCGGGCGTGCAGCCGCGCGACCGTGCCGTCGGCGATGGCCTTGGTCAGCCCGTCGTTGAGCTTGGCGAGGAGGTCCTTGTTGTCCTTGCGCACGGCGTACGCGGACGGGGTGTCCTTGTCCTCGGCGGTGTACCCGAACTCCAGCGCGATCGCCGGGTTCTGGTCGAGGTACTTCTGCCCGATGTCCTTCGGCACCACCCAGCCGTCGAGCGTGCCGTTCTTCAGCTGGGCGAAGCCCGCGTTGTAGTCCGGGAAACGGACGACGTCGGCGCCCGCGATCCGCCCGGCGAAGTCGTCCTGCACGGAGGCCTGGACGACGCCGAGCCGCTTGCCGCCCAGCCCGGCCAGGTCGGTGAGGTGTGCGCCCTTCTTGCCGACGATGGTGGTGAAGCCGGTGTCGTAGCCATTGCTGAAGGCGACGGTCTTCTTGCGGGCCTCGGTGGTGGAGATCGTGGAGCTGCCGATGTCGAACTGCCCGTTCGCGACGGCGGCGAGCAGACTGGCGAACTCGGTGCCGACGAACTCGACCTCGAAGCCCTCCCTCTTCGCGATGTCGCGCAGGAGCTCGTTGTCGTAGCCGGTGAAGGTGCCGTTCTCGAGGTAGATCGACGGCGGCGCGTCACTCAGGGTGCCGACGCGCAGGGTTTTGCCCGCCGCGTCGCCGGTGGAGGAGCCGCAGGCAGCCATGGCGAGGGTGACCGTGGCGGCGGTGACGACGGCGGCAATTTTCGACAGCGTGGATCTCATCGCTTCTTCCGTGGTTAGAGCGCGCCGAGAGCGCGATACAAGCACGCCAGGCTGCGGAAAGGCGGCCTGGCGCTCCGGGTTCAGCGATCGACAGTAGACATTTCGCCCGATCGAGTAATCCCGTCCCACGGTGTGAACCACCTGCTGAGACCCCGCCCACAGAACAGCTGAAGGTCGCCTTCAGTGCGTTGAGCGTGCTGAAGGTCGCCCTTGGTGCACTGAACGCACCAAGGGCGACCTTCAGCTGACTCCTAGAGAATCGGCTGCGGCGAGTACTGCGCGGCCTCCGGGAAACGCTCGAGCACGGCCTCGACGCGCTTCGCGACGGCGTCGACCTGGCGCGGCGCGACACCGGTGAACGAGATCCGGTCGGCGAGCAGTTTGTCGAGCTCACCGCGGTCGAGCGGGATGCGCTCGTCGGCGGCGAGCCGGTCGAGCAGGTCGTTCTCGACGAGACCCTGCTCACGCAGCGCGAGCGCGGCGGCGACGGCGTTCTCCTTGATCGCCTCGTGCGCGGTCTCCCGGCCGACCCCGGCCCGGACCGCGGCCATGAGCACCTTGGTCGTCGACAGGAACGGCAGGTAGCGGTCGAGCTCACGCGCGACGACAGCCGGGAACGCGCCGAACTCGGTGAGCACGGTGAGGAACGTCTCGAGCAGGCCGTCGAGCGCGAAGAACGCGTCCGGCAGGGCCACCCGGCGGACGACGGAATCGGAGACGTCGCCCTCGTTCCACTGGTCACCGGCCAGCTCGCCGATCATCGACAGGTAGCCGCGCAGCACCACGGCGAGCCCGTTGACCCGCTCGCAGGACCGCGTGTTCATCTTGTGCGGCATGGCCGACGAGCCGACCTGGCCGGGCTTGAAGCCCTCGGTGACCAGCTCGTTGCCCGCCATCAGCCGGATGGTCTTGGCCAGGCTCGACGGCGCCGCGGCCAGCTGGACCAGCGCGGACACGACGTCGAAGTCGAGCGAGCGCGGGTACACCTGGCCGACGCTGGTGAACACCCGCTCGAAGCCGAGGTGCGCGGCGACGCGCGACTCCAGTTCGTCCAAAGTGGACTCATCGCCGAGCAGGTCGAGCATGTCCTGCGCGGTGCCGACCGGACCCTTGATGCCGCGCAGCGGGTACCGGCCGATCAGGTCGTCGAGCCGCTCGAACGCGACCAGCAGCTCGTCGGCGCCGGTGGCGAACCGCTTGCCCAGCGTGGTCGCCTGCGCGGCGACGTTGTGCGAACGCCCGGCCATCACCAGGTCGGAGTGCTCGACGGCCAGCCCGGCCAGCTTCGCCAGCACGGCGCCGACGCGGCTGCGCATCAGCTCCAGCGACCGCAGGATCTGCAGCTGCTCGACGTTCTCGGTGAGGTCACGCGAGGTCATGCCCTTGTGCACGTGCTCGTGCCCGGCGAGCGCGTTGAACTCCTCGATCCGCGCCTTGACGTCGTGCCGCGTGACCCGCTCGCGCGCGGCGATCGACGCGAGGTCGACCTGCCCGATCACGCGCTCGTAGTCCGCGACGACCCCCTCCGGAACCTCGACACCCAGGTCGGCCTGCGCGCGAAGCACGGCGAGCCACAGCTCACGCTCCAGCACGACCTTGTGCTCCGGCGACCAGAGCGAAACCAGCTCCGGTGAGGCGTAGCGGCCGGCGAGCACGTTGGGAATGCGAGGCTTGTCAGTCACGCAGGTCAAGATACCGGTGCGGGCCCGGCTCAGCTCAGAGCGGTGCGGAGCATCCGGGCCGCGGCGGCGCGCGGCTCGGGGTCGACCTCGATCAGCGCGCTGACCACCGCGCCGTCGACGAGGGCGACCAGCCGTTGCAGCTCGGCGGCGTCGACCGGGGCGCCGGAACGGGCGAAGATCTCGTGCAGGAGTTCGTAGAGCCGGACGGACAGCGTGCGCATCAGCGGCCGCAGGTACTTGCGCCTGCCGGTGGCGACCAGGCGCTCGTACCGCAGGAGCACGGCCTCGGCATCGGCCTCCCGATCCGCGCGGACCGGGCCGAGCAGCATGTCCAGCACCAGGTCGACCGTGGCGAGCACGCCCCGGTTCCGGGTCGCGAGCTCTTCGAGACGATGCCTGCCGTTGACGAGCTCCTGCTCGGAATGGTGCTCCACCGCCGCGGTGACCAGCTCTTCGAGGGAGTCGAAGTAGTACGTGGTCGACGCCAGTGGCAGCCCCGCGCGCTCCGCGACCGCACGATGGCGCACGGCGTCGAACCCGCCCTCGACCAGCAGGGCCGAAGCGGCCTCTATGAGCTCGGCGCGGCGGCGCTCACCTTTGGGTGTGCTCGCTGCGGCGGTCATGAGGGGATATTTTGCCAGGTGGACGTCACGGGAGTGGGATGAGGGTTTTGGGTTGCGTCCTGAGGTGCGGTGAGAAGCCTGTGTTTTTTGGCCGGCGCGCTCACCAACTCGCGCCGCCAGGTCGCCCCTGGCCATGTACGAAAGTGCGGGTTTTGTTTGCAGGGGGGCGACCTGCCGTCGCGAGTTGGTCGGCCCTGGCGGGCCTGAAAGAGGGCACGCGGCGGTGAAGTCTCCACTCGCAGAGCTCGCGGAGACCCTGTGGTCCCGGACCACAGCGGTGGTGGGGTTTTGTGGTGCGTGTCGGGGGCGAGTGTGTGCGAGTACTCGACTGTCCCTGAAGGCCACCATGACGGCGTTTAACGCCGTCATGGTGGCCTTCAGGGACAGTTTGGTGGTTAGAAGCGGGGGGCTAGGGCTTGAGCGATGGGGGCGAGTTTTTCGGCGAACGGGGCTGTTGCCGAGCCGGGGTCCGGGGTGCTCTGGATCTGGAGCATTCCGCCGTTCGGAGTGGCCGACGACGAGCTCGCGGTGCCTCGGGGCGGGGGCTTGAACGGGACTGAGGCGCCCGGTTTGAACAGAGTGATGTCCATCGTTCCGCCGGGGACCGGGAACCCGGCGGTGCGGGCGCCCGTCGAACACGCGCGGCCGGGGCCGGGGACGGTCACGGCCGTGGAGACGGGGACCGGGAGCTCGCCAGCGAGGGCTGTGGCGAGCTCCCGGTCGCCCTTTTCGCACCCGGAGGCGCCTTCGGCCCGAGGGCCGGTCTTCCCGGTCTCGTCACCCCCCTGCTGAGGCGGCGTGGCCGGGAAGCCTGTGTCCTGAGGACGTCCGGCACCGGTGCCGGGTTGCTCGCCCTGGACGCTGAATGGGGCACCGGCAGGCGCCGCCGCCGTACTCAGGTCGCCGCCGCTCGTCCCGCTGATCGCGGTCGCGACGCCGACACCGCCCAGTACCAGCACGAACGCGCTGCAAGCCAGGATGACGCGGTTGCGGCTGCGCTGCGTCGCCCGTTTCGACGCCGTGAGGACGTCACCCTTGCCGAAGGTCGCCGCGGGCGGCTCGCCGGGGAGATCCGCGAACAACGACTCGAGCTCACGCTCGTCCATCATTGGTCTCCACCTCCTTCTCCAGCACCTGCTTCAAGTTCGCCAGCCCTCGGGCGGTCTGGCTCTTCACGTTTCCTTCGCTGCAGCCCAGCACCTTCGCCGCGCCGCCGACGTCGAGACCTTCGAAGTACCTCAGCACCAGGACCGCTCGCTGCTTCGGGGGCACCTCACGCAACGCGGCCAGCAGGTCTTCCCTGGTCGCGACGCGGTCGTCGAGCCCGAGGCCGTCCACCGGCGGTTCCGGCAGCTCTTCGGTCTGCCGTTCGCGGCGCCACGGCCGGCGGGACTCGTCGATCGAGGCCCGCACGAGGGTCTTGCGCACGTACGCGTCGGTCGCCCCACGATCCCTGATCTTGGTCCACCTCCGGTGCAGTGCCACGAACGCCGTCTGCGCGAGGTCGTCGGCCTGGTGCCAGTCGCCGCACAGCATGTACGCGGTGCGGCGCACGGCGTCCCGCCTGGCGGCGAAGTACTCCGCGAACTCCTGCTCGTCGCGCTGGTCCACGCGCTTGGGTTCTCCGCTCTTGCTTCGTCCGTGGGTGAAGACGGAACCGGGGGCGTCCACGGTTGCATGACCGCGTAATCCAGACCAGCCCGGAAGGCGTTTGATCGAAACCACGAAGGTGTGATGTGATCTTACTGTGACCTTGCAACCGCTCCCGCTCCTGGATTTCCGCTCCGACACGGTCACCCGGCCGGACGAGACCATGCGGCGGGCCATGGCCGCCGCCGAGGTCGCGGACAACGTGATCGACGTCGATCCGACGATCGCCGAACTCGAGGTCAGTGCCGCGAAGGTGCTCGGCATGCCCGCCGCGCTCTGGACGCCCAGCGGCACGATGGCCAACCTCATCGCGCTCAGCGTCCACCTCGACCGCGGCGACAGGTTCCTCGCGACGCGCGGCGCGCACGTGCTCAACAACGAACTCGGCTCGGCCGCCTGGCTCGCCGGCGGCATGCCCGACATCCTCGAGCACGACGCCGGACCGGGCCGCCCGACGCCGGACACCCTGGCCGCCGCCATCGGGAGCGCCGCGGGCCCCTACTACGCACTGCGCACGACGTTGCTGTGCCTGGAAAACACGCACAACGCCGCCGGTGGCGCGGTCACCCCGCCGCACGAGCACGCGCAACTGCTGGCGGTCGCCAAGGACGCCGGGCTGAAGGTGCACCTCGACGGCGCCCGGATCTGGCACGCGGCCGTCGCGCTGGGCGTGCCGGTCGCCGCGCTGACCGTCGGCGTGGACACCGTCTCCGCCTGCTTCAGCAAGGGGCTCGGCGCGCCGGTCGGCTCGGTCGTGGCTGGCAGCGCCGCCTTCGTCGAGCAGGCCAGGCGGACGCGCCAGATGCTCGGCGGCGGCGTCCGGCAGGGCGGCGTGCTGGCCGCGGCCTGCCTGGTGGCCCTCGATCGGGTGAACGACCTTGCGGACTCGCATGAAAACGCCCGGCGGCTGGCAGACGGGCTGGTCGAGCACGGCTGGGAAGCGGCGACGCCGGACACCAACATCGTGCTGGTCAGGGTCCCGGACGTGCCGTCGACGCTGGACTGGCTCGGTTCGCTGGGCATCCAGGCGCTGCCGATGGCTGGCAAGGTCCGGTTCGTCACCCACCGGGACCTGTCCGCGACCGACATCGAAGAGACGCTGGGCCGGATCAAGACGGGAGCGCGCGCGTGAACTGGATCGTGTTCGACTACGGCGAGGTGCTCTGCGAGCGCACCGCCGCGCTGCCGAAACTCGCCGCGGCCCTTGGCGTCGAGCCCGGCGCGTTCGAGCCCGAGTATTGGAAGCACCGCGACCGCTACGACCGGGGCGCGGCCGACCTCGACTACTGGCAGGCGATCGGGCACGGGCTGGGCGTCACGGTCGACGACGCGCTGGCGCAGGAGCTGACCGCGCTCGACATCGAGGGCTGGTCGCACACCGAACCCGCGTCGATGGAACTGCTCTCGGCGCTGCACGAGGCCGGGGCGGCGCTCGCGCTGCTGTCCAACGCGCCTTCGTCGTTCGGCCGGTGGGTCGAGCGGCAGGAGTGGGCGAAGTTGTTCCGCACCACGGTGTTCTCCGCCGACCTTGGCTGTGCCAAGCCGGACGCCGAGATCTTCACCTCGCTGCTCGCGAAACTCGGGGCGGCACCACCGGACTGCCTGTTCTTCGACGACCGTCAGTCCAATGTGGATGGTGCACGAGCGGTGGGCCTGCGCGCGGAACGCTGGCTCGGCGTGGAAGCGGCGCGAGCGGGACTGGACGAACAGCGATAATTCGGACATTGCTCACCCGGACGGCATGTCCGATTACCCGTGGTGAGCGCGGTGGCATAAACTCAATCATCGTGTCCCTCGATTTCGACCGGCCTAGCATCGCCAGGATCTTCGACGCGCTGGTCGGCGGTCGTGACCACGACGAGGCCGACCACGAGGCGCTCGGCCGCATACTGGCGCGCGCTCCCGAGGCGCTGGAAATGGCTCGGGAGCTGCGGCACTGGCTGACCCGCACGGTGCGCTACCTGGCCGACCGCGCCGGCGTCGACCAGTTCCTCGACCTCGGCTCCGGCTTCCCCACCGCCGAGAACACGCACCAGGTCGCGCGGCGGTACAACCCCGAAGCCCAGGTCGTCTACGTCGACAGCGAGCCGGACGCGCGGGCGCTGCTCGAAGAGAACGACTTCACGCACCTCTCGGGCAGCGACCTCACCGATCCGGCCGCCACCCTGGCCGACCCGGCGCTGGCACGGCACCTGGACTTCACCCGCCCGATCGGGCTGATCCTGTGCTCGATCATCCACCACATCGACGATGTCGAGCAGGCACGGGAAACCGTGCGCGGCTACGTCGACGCCATGGCGCCGGGCTCGTATCTAGTGCTGGCGCACCAGTTCGACCCCGCAGACGACAGCGAAGTCGCGGCTTCACCGGAGGAACGCTTCGGCGGAACCGGGCTCGACACGCTGCACCGCACCCGCGAAGAGATCGAGTCCTTCTTCGAAGGCTTGGACTACGTGGAGCCCGGCCTCACCTTCCCCCATTTGTGGTGGCCCGACGGACCGCGCTTCACCCCGCTCTCGACCGCGAACTTCACGACGCTGGGCGGGGTGGCGCACATCAACTAGGCCTACTGGCGCAGCCGCTTCGGGTCGCTCTTGCCCTTGATCGCGCCATAGGCCGCGGTCCCGAGGAACACGGCGCCACCGATGATCGCGATCCAGATGACGGCCTTGAAAACGAAGCCGATCACCGCACCGAGCACCATGAACGCCACCCAGGCAACGACGAGCGCGCCGACGATCTTCCAGAACATGGCTTCCTCCGATAACGTTCCCGTGCCGAGGTGGCCCGGTGATCCCAGACTGCCACCCTCGCCGCGAAAACTCTTGTGTTCAGGCCAACGTTCAGGGTGATATCCGGGTTCCCCCCTACTGCGCCCGTGCCAGCCAGTCCCCCAGCCGCCGCACGCCCTCCTCGAGGTCCGCACGCGCCCCGGCGAACGAGAAACGCACGAACCGGCCGCCGTCGACCGGGTCGAAGTCGACCCCGGGCGCGATCGCGACGCCGGTTTCGGCGAGCAGCCGCTGGCACCAGCTGAGGCTGTCGGAGGTGTACGCCGAGACGTCGGCGTAGGCGTAGAAGGCGCCATCGGCGGGCGCGAGCTTGTCGAGCCCGATGCCCCGCAGGCCGCTGAACAGCACGTCGCGGTTGGCCCGGTAGTGCTCGACGTGCCGGTCGGCCTCGGCGTACGACTCGGGGGTGAACGCGGCGACCCCGGCGTGCTGGGACAGCGCGGGCGGGCAGATGGTGAAGTTGCCGGTCAGCACGTCCACGGCCCGGTGCAGGCGCTGCGGCGCCAGCAGCCAGCCGAGCCGCCAGCCGGTCATCGCGAAGTACTTCGAGAACGAACCGAGCACCAGCGCCTCGCGGGAGTACTGCCAGGCGCAGTCGAGCTCGGCGCCATAGGAGATGCCGTGGTAGATCTCGTCGCTGATCAGCTGGACGCCGCGGGTGGCGCACCAGCCGCTGATCGCGGCGAGCTCGCCGGGCGGCAGCACGGTGCCGGTGGGATTGCTCGGGCTGGCCACGATGAGCCCCTTGAGCGGGCCCAGTTCGTCGAGCAGCGCGACCGTGGGCTGGAAGTTCGTCGCCTCGCCGGTGGCGAACTCGACGACCTCGCACCCGAGCACGGACAGCAGGTTGCGGTACGCGGGATAGCCCGGCCGCGCCATCGCGACCCGGTCACCCGGCTCGAACGCGCTGAGGAACGACAACAGGAACCCGCCGGACGAGCCGGTCGTCATCACGACCTCCTGCGGGCTGACGTCGAGCCCGTAGCGGCGGCCGTAGTGCCCTGCGACGGCTTCACGCAGCTCGGGGATGCCGAGCTGCTCGGTGTAGCCGAGGTTGAGGTCCTTCAGGGCGCGCTCCGCCGCCTCGCGCACCGGCGCGGGAGCGGGCACGGACGGCTGCCCGGCGGCGAGCGAGACGAGGTCGCCGTGGCTGCGCTGGCGGGCCTGGGCAGCGGAGAGCACGTCCATGACGTGGAACGGCGGGACGGCCGCCCTGCTCGCGGGCCCGGCGAAACTACCGATGTCGACCATCCGGCCAGGCTAACTTCTGTGCTTCGCGACCAGTACCGCGAAGCCGTCCAGGAGGCGTTGGAGACCGAACTCGAACAGCGTGTCGAGGGTGAAGTCGAACTCGCCCGCGGCGGTGACGCCCACGAAATGCGGGTAGCGGCCGGACTCGACTACGGCCCGGAGCGCGGGCTCGTGCACGGCCAGCCACTCCTCGTCGGAGCGCGCGGTGCCGACCTGGGCCTCGGCCTCCCATTCGAAGTTGAGCGCGGTGGCGCGGACGTGGTTGAACACGGTGATGTGCGCGTAGAGCATGGTCGAGGACGCGAGCCCGAGCCCGTCCAGCGCGCGCAACGCCCACTCCGCGTGCAGGAGCAGGTTGGGCAGCGGCTGCGGGCGGGTCACCGAGAGCACCTGGGCGAGCCACGGGTGCTGCCGGAACAACGCCCACTGGAGCCGGGCCATCAGCTCGAGCTGCGCGCGCCAGGTCACCGGCGGGCGGGCCGGGAACTCCACCTCACCGAGCACCACGTCGGCCATCGCGAGGACGAGCTCGTCCTTGGCCTCGACGTGCCGGTACAACGCCATCGTCGCGACGCCCAGCCCCGAGGCGACCCGCCGCATCGACAGCGCGGCGATGCCCTCGGCGTCGGCGATCCGGACGGCCGCGCGCACGACGCGTTCGCGAGACAGCTCGGTCTCGCGCCGGTGCGGGCCGACCTTGGTGACGACCGTGCCCGAGCCGGGTTTGGCCGTCACCAGGCCCTCGTGACGCAGGGTGGTGAGCACCTTGGTCGCGGTCGCCATCGCGACTCCCCAGTCACGCGTGATCTGTCGCGTCGACGGCACCCGCGCGCCCGGCGGGAGCTCGCCCGAGGTGATGCGACGCCGGATCTCGGCAACGATCCTCAGGTAGGGCGCTTCCATCTTCGACTTCCTGACCGCACTAGTACGCTTGAAGTTTTTTTGCTGCTGGTGATCCTAGTTGATTACCTCGTACGCAGAGCACTGATACGACGTACACAGAGGGGTTCCCATGACCAGCATCCTGATCTCGGGCGGCGGTATCGCCGGGACGGCGGCGGCGTACTGGCTGCATCAGCACGGCTTCAAGACGACGGTGGTCGAGCGTGCGCCTGCACCTCGCGCCGGTGGCCAGGCGATCGATATCCGTGGCACGGCGCTGACCGTCGTGGAGCGGATGGGCCTCCTGCCGCGGGTCCACGGGGCGGCGACCGAGATGCGCGGGATGTCGTTCGTCAACGCCCGCGGCCGGAAACTGGCGAGCGTCACCGAGCACACGCTCACCGGCGGTCTGACCGGCGGCGAGGACGTCGAGATCCTCCGCGACGACCTCAACGACATCCTGTACGACGCCACGAGCGAAGACGTCGAGTACGTGTTCGGCGACTGGATCACCGGACTCGACCAGCACGAGACCGGGGTGCGCGTGACGTTCGCCAAGGGCGAACCGCGCGAGTTCGACCTGGTCGTCGGCTCGGACGGGCTCCACTCCGGGGTGCGCGCGCTGACCTTCGGCCCCGAGTCGCGGTTCCTCCACCACCTCGGCACCTACGTGGCGGTGTTCACCACCGAGAACTTCCTCGACCTCGATCATTGGCAGACGTTCCACATGACGCCCGGCCGGATGTCGGGCCTGTACAGCGCGCGGGACAACACTGAGGCGCGGGCGATTCTCGGCTTCACCTCGGCGCCGCTGGACTACGACCGCCACGACCTCGCCCAGCAGCGCGAACTGATCGCCGACGTGTTCGCGGGCCACGGCTGGGAGGCCTCGCGGCTGATCGAGGCCATGGACTCGGCGCCGGACTTCTACTTCGACTCGGCCGCCCAGATCCGGCTGGACCGCTGGAGCGAAGGCCGCGTCGTCGCTACTGTCGGGCATGGGCACGAGCCAGGCGCTCGTCGGCGCGTACGTCCTGGCCGGTGAGCTGAAAGCCGCCGCGGGCGACCATCGGACGGCGTTCGCGCGCTACGAGCGGGAGCTGCGGCCGTACGTCGAGGGGTGCCAGAAACTGGCGATGACCAACCAGCCGAAGCAGACGCGGTTCGCGCAGTGGTCGATGGTCCAGGGCATGCGCCTGCTGCCCCACCTGCCGTTCAAGCGACGGCTGCTCGCCGCGGGCACCCGCCCGATGACCGAGGCCGCGAACGCCGTGACCCTGCGGGCCTGCTGAATGCCCCTGAAGGCCACCATCACGGCGTCTGACGCCGTGATGGTGGCCTTCAGGGGCAATCGAATCGGGTCGTGAGGGGCTAGTAGCCCTGGTAGCCACCGCCGTGGGCCATGGCCTTGAGGCCTGGGTGGCCGTCGAAGCCGCCGTAGCGGGAGAACGTGTAGCGGACTCCGGCGATGATGTTGTCCACCGGGTTGTAGATGTTGTCGTGGCCCGGGAGCTTGTACGAGTTGAAGGTCGGGTCGATGCACTGCATCAGGCCCTTCGACGGGGTGCCCTTCGCCGCGTTGGAGTCCCAGTTGTTGATGGCGTTGGGATTGCCGCCGGACTCCTTCTCGATGATCGTCCAGATCTTGCTGATGTCGGCGTCGGTGACCGGGATCCCCGCCGCCTGCAGGGCCTTGATGGCTTCCTGGATCCACCCCTGGACGTTGCCCGGCGGCGTCGTCGAGGGCGGGCCGCCGCTCGCCCCGAGGCCGCCGCCCCCACCACCGCCGCCCCCGCCGCCACCGTGGTGGATGCCGCCGGTGCTCTGCGGTGCGGTGCCGCCCTTTCCGGGGTGCGGGACCGACGAATACCCGTCGGGAACCTGGGTCTTCATCAGCTTCTGGGAGTCGTCGATCATCGTGTTGGCCGAGGTGACGTGGCCCTGCAGAGTCGAGTTGGCGGTCGTCGTGATCCCGTTGATCTCGGTCTTGCAGTCCTGGATGATCTTGTCCGCGCTCGGGCTCGGCGCGGGCTTGTGGTCTTTCTCGGCCTGAGTGGCCGCGGTGCGCGCGGCGTCGGCAGCCTTCTGCGCCGCCGCGTTCTTGGTGTTGACGCTGGTTTCCGCGGCCTTGAACGCGTCGTCGGCCTTCTTCTTCGCCTCGAACAGATTGGTCTGCAGGGACGCGAGGTCGTCGCCCACCTGGGTGAGGTGCCCCTCGACCCTGGTTCCCGCGGTGGTCAGGGACTTCACGTAGGCGACGAACGAATCGGCGGACGGGCCGCTCCAGACCCCGCCGTCCAGCGCTTTCGTGGCGTTCGACATCGCCGTGCGGTGGTCACCGGCGTCCTTCGCGGCGCCGTGGAACTGGTCCGCGGCCGCCTGGATGGCACCCAGGTTGATCTTGGCGATCTGGTCGTTCTTCGCGACCAGGTCCCCCCAGCCGTCCGGCGTCCCCGCGCCGACCGCGTTCAATCCCACAGCCGTGTCCCCTCGTTCTCAGGCCCCCAGGCCTCCCCGTCAAAGCTGGTCATTGCCCGGGCTCGTGCACGGTGACGTCGCTCTTGGCCACCTGATCCGTCTCCACGATCAACCCCGCGGCCTTGCGCATCGCGTAGGCCATCGCCTCCATGTGCGAGCCCGCGGCGTCGAACTCCTTGTGCACACCCTGTTTGAACTCACCGGCCGCACCGTGCGCGTCCTGCGCGCCGGCGAGCCCACCGAAGGGGCTTTCCTTCTCGTGGTCCATGCCCGTGACCTTGGCCTTGGACTTCTCGAACTCTTCCTTCAGCTTCTCCACTTGCCCAGCGGCGATGGCCATCGAGTCCGGGTCATACACAGGCACGTTCGTCATCCCCTTCGCGAAACTTGCGTCCGCCCGGTCAGACGCGGTCATGACCAGGACGGTTCCCGCGCCTACTCTAAGACTTCGAACACCGGCGGTGGGTGATTACCGGCCAACTCCACCCCGGTCAGGTTTCGTCGATCAGTTCCTCGACGCGCTGGACCAGCAGGGCGTTGTCGGCGGGAGCGACCGTGGCCCAGTCGCGGCCGTCGGAGTTACGGTTGATCTGGAACAGGTAGCGGCCCGCGTCGGTGTCGTAGAACGCGATCACCCGGCCGGCGCGGCGCAGCGTGCCGTCGCGGCCGACGCGCTCGACGCCGAACTGGCCGCGGGCCTCCTGGCCCAGCAGCATGCCGGAGAGTTCCTGGGCCTGCCACAGCGGGACACGGTGGTCCTCCAAGGCGGTGACCAGCGCTTTCGGGTCGCCCTGGGCCGCGGCGTCCGCTGAGCGCAGAACCTCGTGGGGCACGCTGATCGACTGGCCGACGCCAGGGCCCAGCTCCCCCGCCACCGAAACCGCGGCCTCGGCGAGCGAACTGGAGCGGGCGGGGATGAGCCACATCTCGCCGGCGTCGATCACGCCGAGCATCGCCTGGCTGCCGACGCTGACGGCCTGGGCGCGGATCTCGCGATCCATCCAGAGCCAGCAGTCGATCGAGACCTTGGGGTGCGCGAACAGGTTCAGCATGTCGACCAGCTCGCTCGACGCCTGCCGCCCGCGGGCCAGGCCGCGCGCGGCCAGTGAGGACCAGGCCTGCTCGATCAACGAGGCGCGCTCGGTGTGGGTGGTGCCTGGGCTGGGGACGTCGAGCGCGACGTGGCGCGGGGGCAGCCGTTCGGCCTCCCACAGCATGTCGAATTCCATGGTGGACAGCACAATGCTGCCGTTGTCATTCGGCACGGATCAGCGCACTTCCCCGGCGTCTTCGTCACCGATCAGATCGGGCGAAACCATTCGCTGGTCGGCGAACAGGTCCTGGTCGTCCACCCCGAACCGGCGGATGTGCTCGGCGTCCTCGTCGGTCTCGCTCGCGTCCTGCGGGGCCGCGTGCTCCATGAACTTCGGGTCGTTCTTGGGCTGCTTGGGGCTGATCTGCTCGGACTTGCGCAGCGCGATCGCCTCTTCCTCCGGCAGTTCGCCCACCGGCAGCGGCCGCACCGGGCCCTTGCCCGCGCTCGGCCCGCGCTTCTGGCGCTCGGTGTCGCCGCTCAGCGCGCCGCCGATGCCGCCCGCGCCGACCGCCGCGGCCCCGGCGCCGATGTCACCGGGGCCGACGCCCGCCTTCGGGACCGCCGGGAAACTGCGTCCGACCTCGCCGGGAGTCACCGGTGCCTGCGGACCGGCGCCGGTCAGCCGGCCCTTGGCGAGCGGCTGCTCACCGCCGACAGCGGCGACGCCGCCACCGGTGCCGCCCCGCGAGCCGGACGCACTGCCGCCTTCGAAGGACGACGAAGACCCGGAGCCGCGGCCAGGCGAGCCGTCGACGCCGGTGGCGTTGCCAGGGATCGGGGTGCCGATCGGCCTGCCGCCCACGGAACCACCGGGCGGGACAGCGGCGGAACCACCGCCGGGCGCACCCGGCGGGACGAACGGCTGGCCACCGGACGGACGGCCCGGCTCCGGCCGGTGTGCCGACGGGCCGCGACCGGGGGCCTGGACCCATCCGGCTGGCGCGGGCCGGGTGGCGCCCGCAGGGTTCGTCGGCGCCGAAGCGGGGGTGGTCGGCGCGGAAGGTGGCGTCGGCGCGGCGGCCGTCCGCCTGCCCTGCGAAGCGATGCCGTAGGACGGAGTCGGGGTGTCGTGCGAGGCGACCGGCGGCGCGGTGTGGTGGATGACCGGGCGCGGCGGCTCGACGTAGTGGGACTGGACGCTGGCGCTGGCGGGCCTGGTGCTGCCGTCCGGGGTCACCTCGACGGCCGTCCCGGCGATGTCGAGCGCGCCGGAACCCGGCCCGCTCTCGGTCAGCTTCATCGTCTGCGGGGCGGCGATGGACTCGCTGGACAGCAGGTTTTCCCCGCTCTGGGCCGCGTACGCGTTGAGAGCCTCAAGTGCCTGGGCCCGCGCGTCCTTCGCCGCGATGACGTCCTTGGCGTGGTCGGTCTCGAAGCCGATCAGGCTGGCCAGGCCATCCCCGAGGGTGAAACCGCCCGCGCCCTTCCGGACCGTTTCGGCGTCCGGCAGCTTGTACAGCGTGCGGTTGAACGCCTCGCCCTGCGCGAAGATCATCTCCGCCGAGTGGTCGACCTTGGTGTTCGCGTCGTGGGAGAACCCGGCCTGCTCCGACATCACCTGCCCGGCCTGGCCGCCCGCCTCGCTCTGCCATTCGACGCCGAGTTTGCCCAGCTCGCGGCGCAACGTCTCGTCGGTGTCGACCAGCGCCTTCGCGACGGCCTTCAGCGCGTCCACGGCGGTGCCGATGCTGCCGATGCCGTCGCCGGCGTGGAAGCGGGTGATCTCGGTCGCGATGCCGGTGTCGGTGTAGCCCTCGAACCGCTGGTCACGGATCCTGCCCGCAAGCTCGGAAACGTCCACGTCGCCGCCCTCCCTAGTTGCGTGCGCTGAGTGTCTGGAGTGCCAGTTCGGCCGCGTGCGCGGACAGTTCGCACAGCTGCGGCTGGGTGAAAGCGCCCGTGGTGACGGCGAAGGCCTGCACGGCCATCGTCTGCCCGTTCGCGACGCCGACGAGCGTCTCGCAGTCGGCGGGGGTGCCCGCGGCGCGATAGTTCGTCAAGGCCGGGAATCCGCCGACCATCTTCGGCGTCGTGGTCATGCTGTTCTTCCGCCGCGTGCCGGTGACCCAGGCCTCGAGGTCGGCGCCCACGGCGCGCACCTGGTAGGCGTGGAACGGCTGGACGAGGTCGGCGTCGAAGGCGCAGGTCCGCCCGTCGGGCGCGTCGGCGACCGCGCGCGGCTTGCTGTTGACCTTCAGCTCGTCGAGCTGGGGCGACGTGAGCAGGGCGCACGGGTCGGCGCTCTGTAGCGCCAGCTCGGCAGGACGCGACGGCAGTGTCGCGGCCTTCGCGCTCTGGGAGGCCGAACTCTCCGACGCCTCGATCGGGAACGCCTGCCCGTCCGAGGTGGACGAGCAGCCGGACAGCGCCACGGTCAGCAGCGCTCCGCCGAGGACCATCGCGCTACGTCCGGTGAACACCACGGTCCCCGAAATGCGCGGCCTTGTCCTCGTCGCTGGTCTTGTAGTCCTTCGCGGCCGTCCGCAGCTGGCCGACCAGCAGGCGAAGGTTGTCCACGTACGCCCGCACCTGCGCCGCGTAGGACTCGTCCCCCTCGGCGATCAGGGAGTTCCACGCCGCGGTGGCGTTCGTGCTGACGACATCGGCCGAGGGCGAGTCGATCCGCAGCTGGCCGAACCGGGTGAGCAGCTTGTCCTCCAGCGCGTCGGCCTGCTCCTCGACCATTCTGGCGACGTCGAGTACCTGGCTCGGGTCCACCGTGATGTCGGCCACTCCTGGCGCCACCGGCACGCCGGATGGCAGCTCTTGGGCGTGAGTGGTTCCTGACATGCGCACCCCTCAGGTGGTACAGACGGTGACCGGCCGGACTGTTCGAGGCTACCAACGCCGCTGTGACGACGCTCTGAGTTCGGCGAACAATCCCCCCGCCTCACGCCACCGGGGTGGCGATTTCGCCCTTCGCGGCACGCAGGGCGATGTCCGTGCGGTGGTGCGAACCGGCGAGGTGGACGCGCTCGACAGTGGCATACGCCTGCTTGCGCGCGGCCTTGAGGTTCTTGCCGACGCCGACCACCGAAAGCACCCGGCCGCCGGACGAGACGACGGCCCCGTCGTCGCGGCGGCGCGTTCCGGCGTGGAGCACGCCCTCGAGCTCGCCGCCGGTGATGACGTCGCCGGTGCGCGGCTTGCCGGGATAGCCGTCCGCGGCGATGACCACGGTGACGGCGGCGCCGTCCTCCCAGTCCAGCTCCGGGTGCTCGGCCAGCTTGCCGGTCGCGGTGGCGTGCAGGAGCTTGCCCAGCGGCGAGCGCAGCAGCGCCAGCACGACCTGGGTCTCCGGGTCGCCGAAGCGGCAGTTGAACTCGATGACCTGCGTGCCATCGGACGTCAGTGCCAGGCCCGCGTAGAGCAGGCCGGAGAACGAGGAACCGCGCGCGACGAGCTCGTCGACCACGGGCCGCACGACCGTCTCGACCACCTCGTCGACGAAGCCCGGCGGCGTCCACGGCAGCGGGGCGTACGCGCCCATGCCGCCGGTGTTCGGGCCGGCGTCGCCGTCGCCGACGCGCTTGAAGTCCTGCGCGGGCAGCAACGGGACGACCGTGCGGCCGTCGACGAAACAGAACAGGGAGGCTTCCGGACCGTCCAAAAAGGACTCCAGGAGAACGGGGTGGCCGCCGTCGAGCAGCATCAGCGCGTGCTTGCGCGCGACGTCGAAGTCCGTGGTGACGACCACGCCCTTGCCCGCGGCGAGCCCGTCGTCCTTGACCACCCAGGTGGGGCCGAAGCGGCCGAGCGCGGCGTCAAGGTGGGCCGGGTTGTCGACGACCTCGCAGTGCGCCGTCGGCACGTTCGCGACGGCCATGACGTCCTTCGCGAAGGCCTTCGAGCCCTCGATCCGGGCGGCGGCCGCGGACGGGCCGAAACACGCTATCCCGGCTTTGCGCACGCCGTCGGCGACGCCGGCGACCAGCGGGACCTCCGGCCCGACGACCACCAGGTCGGCCTTCCAGTCCTTGGCCAGCGCGGTGACCGCGTCGGGGTCGATCGCGTCGACCCCGAGCTGCTCGGCCACCGCCGATGTTCCGGCGTTGCCGGGCGCACAAGCGATAGCGGTGACCGAAGGGTCTTCCGCGACCGCGAGGACGAGAGCATGCTCACGGGCGCCGGACCCGATTACCAGTACGCGCACGTCGGACAGCCTAACCGGGTGACGCCGGCGTGGGCGCCGCGCACCCCGGCGGAGCCGATGGCCATCCGCGGTTCAGAGTTTCGCCCGCCGGGCGTCGCCTCGTGGCCGCTTGCGGCGATGAGGGTGGCGCGGTACGCCTGGGGTCCCTGCTGAAAGAGGTACTTGATGATGCGCAAGCGCATGGGCGTACTCGCCCTGTCCGGTCTGGCCCTGCTCGGCGTGACCGGCTTCGCCATCGGCCCGGCGGGCGCCACCGAGCCGGCCGCGGATGCGGCGAGCCACGGCCAGGGCCACGGCCACGATGGACCGGTGATCGTCGGCCACCGCGGCGCCCCCGGCTACCGCCCAGAGCACACGCTCGCGTCCTACGAGCTCGCCTTCCGGCAGGGGGTGAGCTTCGTGGACGTCGACCTCGTGCCGACCAAGGACGGGACACTCGTCGCCCGGCACGAGCCGGAGATCAGCGGCACCACCGACGTCGCGAAGCACCCGGAGTTCGCCGCCCGCAAGACCACCAAGGTGATCGACGGCGTCAGCTACACCGGCTGGTTCACGGAGGACTTCACCCTGGCCGAGCTCAAGACGCTGCGCGCGATCGAGCGGATCCCGCAGAACCGGCCGAACAACACGATCTACAACGGCCGCTACCAGGTCGCGACGTACCAGGAGGTGCTGGACCTGACCAAGCGCCTCGGCCGCGAACTGCACCGGACGCTAGGCACCTACCCCGAGGTCAAGCACTCGACGTTCTTCGCCCAGCTCGGCATCCCGACCGAGCCGAAGCTGGTCGACATCCTCAACCGAAACGGGCTCAACCGCCGCGACGCGCCGGTGGCCATCCAGTCGTTCGAGGTGTCGAACCTGATCGCGCTGCACCGGGTGGTGCGGGTGCCGCTGCTCCAGCTGACCTCGGCGACCGGCGCGCCCGCGGACTTCGTCGCGAACGGCGACAAGCGGACCTACGCCGACCTCGTGACGCCGCAGGGCCTGCGTGAGGTCGCCAAGTACGCGACCTACCTGGGGCCGGAGAAGGCCCAGATCATCCCGCTCGACCCGGCCGGGAACCTGGGGCAGCCGACGGCGCTCATCCGCGACGCCCACCGCGCGGGCCTGCTGGTGCAGCCGTACACGTTCCGCAACGAGAACCCGTTCCTCCCGGCGAACCTCCGCTCCTCGGCCTCGCCGACGGCCTACGGCGACGTCTTCACCGAGGAGGCGGCGTTCTTCCAGGCGGGCGTCGACGGCTTCTTCGCCGACCAGCCGGACACGGCGCTGGAGTCGCTGAAGGCGTTCGAGGGTCGCTGACACTCCTCCCGCGAGTGTCATGAAAGGGTCTTTCAGGACACTTTTTGCCCTGAAGGACCCTTTCATGACACTTGTCTTGACGGAACCTTGACACCCTTCCCCACCCGGGCTAACTTCTGCGGATCTCAATGGTCTGTCCGCATACCTTTTAAGTGGGTGCCCGATGGATGTGTCAGACAAGCTGCCTGCCGACCAAAGTGACGACGACGCGCGGCTCCACCAGCTCGGCTACGCCCAGGAGCTCAAACGCACGATGTCGGCGTTCTCCAACTTCGCCGTCTCATTCACGATCATTTCGATCCTTTCGGGCTGCCTGACCCTCTACGGCACCGGGATGAAAACCGGCGGCCCGGCCGCGATGATCTGGGGCTGGCCGCTGGTCGGGGCGTTCGTCGTCCTGATCGGGCTCGGCATGGCCGAGGTCTGCTCCAGCTACCCGACCGCGGGCGGGCTGTACTACTGGGCGGCCAAGCTCGCGACGAAGAACGGCCCGGCCTGGTCTTGGTTCACCGGCTGGTTCAACCTGATCGGGCAGATCGCGGTCACCGCGGGCGTCGACTTCGGCGCCGCGCTGTTCCTCAATGCCTTCCTCGACCTGCAGTGGGGCTTCTCCGCGACGCCGCCGCACACGATCCTGCTGCTGGCGATCATCCTGGTGGTCCACGGGACGCTGAACACGCTCGGCGTGCGGATCGTGTCGATCTTCAACAGCATCAGCGTGTGGTGGCACCTGATCGGCGTGACGGTGATCGTCGTCGTGCTGATCTTCGTGCCGTCCAAGCACCAAGACGCGTCGTTCGTCTTCGGGCACTTCGTCAACCAGACGGGCTGGTCGTCTTCGGTCTACGTCTTCGCGCTCGGCCTGCTGCTCGCGCAGTACACGCTGACCGGGTACGACGCCTCGGCGCACATGACCGAGGAGACCAAGAACGCGGCCAAGGCCGGTCCTCGCGGGATCATCAACTCGATCCTGGTCTCGCTGGTCGCGGGCTGGATCCTGCTGATCGGGCTGACCTTCGCCATCCAGGACTACGACGGCGCCGTCGGCTCGGCGACCGGGGTACCGCCCGCGCAGATCTTCATCGACGCGACCGGCGTGACGACCGGCAAGTTCCTGCTGCTGATCTGCATCGGCGCGCAGCTGTTCTGCGGGATGGCCTCGGTGACCGCGAACTCGCGGATGATCTACGCCTTCGCCCGTGACGGCGCGATCCCCGGTTCGCGAATCTGGCACAAGATCAACAAGCGCACCCAGACGCCGACCAACGCGGTGTGGTTCGCCGCCGGTGGCGCGCTGCTGCTCGCGTTGCCGTACCTGTTCAGCGCGACGGCTTACACGGCGGTGACGTCGATCGCGGTCGTCGGGCTATACGTGGCGTACGTGATCCCGATCTTCCTGCGCGTCCGCAAGGGCGACGCCTTCGAGAAGGGCCCCTGGAACCTCGGCAAGTGGGGCAAGCCGATCGGCGTGATCGCCACCGGCTGGGTGGTGATCATCTTCGTGCTGTTCATGCTGCCGACAGCTTCACCGGTCACGATCGACAGCTTCAACTACACCCCGATCGCGTTCCTCGTGGTGCTCGGCGGCGCCGGCCTGTGGTGGCTGGTGTCCGCGCGCAAGTGGTTCACCGGCCCGAAGGTGCAGGGCTCGGCCGAAGAGATCGCCGCGGTGGAACAGGAACTGAAGGAGCTCGGATGAGGTTCGGTGGCGTGCTGGCCGTCGCGGCGGCCGTGCTTTCACTGGTCACCCCGGTGGCCGCCCAGGCGGACCCGGCACGCCACCAGCACTGCCCGCAGCTGAGCACGGACCTGGCCTGGTACGGCCAGAACCGCGCGCGGCTGCAGGAGCTGATCGACACCGGGTGCGGGGCACGCGGCGAGCGTCCGGTCGCGGTGTTCGACTGGGACAACACCGTGGTGCGCAACGACATCGGTGACGCGATCACGTACTGGATGTTGCGCAACGACAAGATCGCCCGCCCGGCGGACTGGCGCTCGACGAGCCGCTACCTCACCTCCGACGCGGCGGCCGCGCTCGGCGCCGTGTGCACCGGGAGTCCACTGAGGACAAATGGCGCGGACACCCGGTGCGCCGACGAGATCCTGTCGGTCTACTCGTCGGGGACGACGTCGGCTGGCAAGGCGGCGTTCGCGGGCTGGGACCGGCGGCGGCTGGAACCGCAGTACGCCTGGGCCGCGCAACTGCTCGGCGGCCACACCCCGGCCGAGATCGCGGCGTACACCCTGGCCGCCCGCCGCGAGAACCTCGCGGCACCGATCGGGACGCTGCAGCGGGTCGGGAGCAAGCGGGTCACCGGCTGGGTGCGGTACTACGACCAGCAACGGAACCTGATCGGGACACTGCAACGCGCCAGGTTCGACGTCTGGATCGTGTCGGCGTCGCCGGAGGTGGTCGCGAAGGTGTGGGCCGCGGGCGTCGGCATCGCGCCGGATCACGTGATCGGGGTGCGCAGCACGGTTTCGCACGGCCGCCAGACGTACCACCTCGCGAGCTGCGGCGGCGCGGACTCGGACTCGGCGATCACCTACATCGACGGCAAGCGCTGCTGGATCAACCAGGAGATCTTCGGCGTCCACGGCCCGCGCGCGTGGACGCAGCGCGGACGTCAGGTGTTCGCGGCGGGCGACTCGACCACGGACGTCACCTTCACCGGCGACGCCCGCGAGTTGCGGCTGGTCCTGAACCGCAACAAGGAAGAACTGATGTGCCACGCGTACGGTGACAACGACGGCAAGTGGCTGGTCAACCCCATGTTCCTGCAGCCACTCCCCGCACGCACGTCCCTGTACCCCTGCTCCACGTCCGCGTACACCTCCCCCACCGGCGCGGCCGCCCCCGTCCACCGCCGCGACGGCTCGGTCATCCCCGACCAGCGCGACTCGGTCTCCGCCTAACACCCCTCGCACCGCACCGCTCTCGAAGGTCCCTGAAGGCCACCATGAGGGCGTCAGAGTCCCTCATGGTGGCCTTCAGAGACCACTGACCTGCACGTACGCGGCCAACGCACGGCTGAGCCAGCGGGTTCCGCGCGGAGCTCCCGGGAAGTCCCTGAAGGCCACCTTCAGGGACCTAGACGCCACAAGAGTTCCCTTCACGGCACGTCCCCCCGAAACGGCAGTAAAGGTCCCTTGCTCCCGCGCACGGCTGTCCCGGTGGGGCGGCTACGCGACGGGGCGACTTTCCGCGGCGGGGGACACGGCTGGCACGGGACTGCCCGTGCCGGGGCGGACGCCGCTGACCGCGACCGCGCCCAGCGCGCCGACGGCGGCGAACGCGTAGAAGCCCCACGGGTACGCGATGCCCGCGCCGAGCAGGGCTCCGCCGAGGATCGGGCCGCTGATCGCGCCGATGCGGCCGATCCCGGCGGACCAGCCCAGCCCGGTGGCGCGCATCGCGTCCGGGTACGTGCGGCCGATGTACGCGTACACCAGCACCTGCGCGCTGAACACGAAGCAACCGGTCAGGAAGACCGCGATGTACAGCCCCGCGGACGGCAGCCTGACGCTGAGCAGCGCGAGGAACACCGCCGCGCCGACGAACCAGCCGACCGTCGAGCGGCGGGCGCCCAGCTTGTCCGCGACGCGCCCGGCGACGAGCAGCCCGGCGACGCCGCCGAGGTTCAGCGTCAGGAGCAGGCCCAGCGCCGCGCCGAGCGGGTACCCGGCCTGGCGCATGATCTCCGGGAGCCAGGTGTTGAGCCCGTAGACCAGCAGCAGGCCCATGAACGAGGTCACCCAGAACGCGATGGTGGCGCGCAGCAGGCCGCCGCGGAACAGCCCGGCGACCATGTCGGTGGCGGGTTTGCCCTCGGCCTGGCGGACCTCGCGGACCCGCTCGAAGGACTCGGACTCCGGCAGGTACTTGATCATCAGCGGCACCAGCACGAGCGCCGGGAGCGAGCCGGCGACGAACATCGCGCGCCAGCCGTGCGCCGGGATCAGCGAGATGCCGAGCAACGCCGTGAGCACCGCGCCGACGTGGTAGCCGGTCATCACCGTGGTGGTCGCGCTGCTGCCCTTGCCCTTGCGGGCGTACTCCGTGACCAGCGTGATCGCCGTCGGGAGGCAGCCGCCGAGGCCCAGCCCTGCCAGGAAACGCAGCAGGCCGAACACGACCACCCCGGGCGCGAACGCGCAGAGCAGGGTGCACACGGAGAACGACAGCACCGCGATGATCAAGGCCTTGCGCCTGCCGATCACGTCGGTGACGGTGCCGATGATGAGCCCGCCCAGCATCATCCCGATCAGGCCGACCGTGGAGACGACCGAGGCCGTGCCCGGCGTCAGCCCCCAGACATGGTCACGCAGCAGTGCGGGGAGCACGGTTCCCAGCACGACGAGGTCGAAGCCGTCCAGCAGGACAGCCGTCCAGGCAAGAGGGACGACCCAGGATCGGGCCGCGGTTCCGGTGGGGGGCATCGGTGACCTCCGGGAGACTTATGTGCGCGATACGAACATATATACATAATGCGCACACTGTAGTCCAGGTCACTTCCACTGAGTGGAAGTAAGGCGCACGAGCGGACCTGCCGGGCCTGCGCGAAGATCAGCGCGGAGGTCGCAGACATGGAGATCCTGACCCTGACGGGCGTGCTCGCGGGTTCGCTCGGGCTGACCGCGCTGGCCCGCCGGTACAACCTCTCGGCGCCACTGCTGATCGTGGTGGCCGCGCTCGCAGTGGCGCTCATCCCCGGCGTGCCGCGGCTCGAGCTGGAACCCGAGCTGATCCTGACCGTCGTGCTGCCGCCGCTGCTGTACTCGACCTCACTCGAAAGCTCGCTGACGAACTTCCGCGGCAACCTCCGGCCGATCATCGCGCTCGGGGTGGTGCTGGTCGGCCTCACCGCGCTGGCGGTCGGGTTCGTCGTGCACCTGCTGCTGCCGGACCTGCCGCTGGCGTCCGCGCTGGTGCTCGGCGCCGTGGTGGCGCCGCCGGACGCGGTGACGGCGGTCGCGATCGGGCGGCGGCTCGGGCTGCCCAGACGGGTGATGGCCGTGCTGACCGGCGAAAGCCTGGTCAACGACGCCGCCGCGCTGACGCTCTACAAGGTGGGGCTGGCAGCGGTCGCGGGCACGGCGGGCTCGATCGGCCACGGTTTCCTGGTGTTCCTGGTCGCGACCGTGCTCGGCATCGGCGTCGGGCTGGCGGCCGGGATGCTGGTGGTGCTCATCCGCGGCAAGCTCGACGACCCGCTGCTGGAGTCCGCGTTCGGCATCATCGTGCCGTTCGGCGCGTATGTCACCGCCGAGCACCTGCACCCGTTCTCCCCGGACTTCGGCGGTTCCGGCGTGCTCGCGGTCGTCTCCGCCGGGCTCTACCTCGGGCACAAGTCACTGCACGCCTCACCGGCGACCCGGATGCAGGACAGATCCGTGTGGGCGTCGATCGACGTGCTGCTGGAGACGCTGGTCTTCGCGCTGATGGGGCTGCAGCTGCCGTTCGTGCTGGACGGCGCGGACGGTGCCGCGCGCGACAACGGGACCCTCGCGGTGACCGCCGCGATCGTGCTGGGCGTGACGATGCTGGTGCGGATCCCGGCGGTGTTCCTGTCGAGTTACCTGCCGCAGACGTTGCGGCTGTTCGGCAAGGAGCGCGAGGCGCCGTCGTGGCGGCACCTCGCCGTCGTCTCGTGGACGGGCATGCGCGGCGTGGTCACCCTCGCCGCCGCGGCCGGTGTGCCGCTGGGGACGCCGGGGCGCGAGGAGATCCAGCTGTTCGCGTTCACCGTGGCGATCGGGACGGTGCTGATCCAGGGCCTCACCCTGCCGCTGCTGATCCGCGCGCTGAAGGTGCAGGACCACGACGAGGCCGAACGGGACGCCGTCGAGGAGCTCGCCGCGCGCCGGGCCGCGATGGACGCGGCGCTGGCGAAACTGGACGAGCTGCTGCCCGAGATGTTGTCCACAGTGGACATAACGGCGGAACGCCAAGCCCGGCTGCACGAACGGTTGCGGCGGTTCGTCGAGATGCGTTTCCGGTTCGCGGAGGCGGCGATCTCCCTGTCCGCCGAGGAACGCGAAGCCAGCCCCCAGGCGGCGTATGCCAAGGCGCGCAAGGAATTGCTGGTCGCCCAGCGCGAGGCGCTCATCGCCGAACGGGACGCCCGCCGTCTTGACGACGAGGTGCTGCAGAAGGTCCTGCGCGAGCTGGATCTGGAGGAACTCGCGCAGTCGAGCCAGCTGACATCCCGGCTCAGCTAGCGAGCCCTCCCAGCAGCGCCCAGGTGCGCAACCGTTCCGCCGCCGACCGCAGGCCCGCCTGCGTCACGACGACTTCGGTCGCGCCCGCGTCGAAGTAGCGGCGCACCGCGTCCGCCACCGTCTTCTCGTCGCCGATCACCGCGAGGTCGAGCGCGCCGTCGACCCCTTCGGCGTCGAGAATCTTTCGGTAGGACGGGATGTCGTCGTAGAAGGCCAGCTGGGGCGCGGCGAGCTCGCGCACGGCGTCCGGCTCGTCGGTGACGATCGCCGGGAACGCCACGATGATCTTCGGCGCGGGCCTGCCCGCGGCCTCGGCGGCTTTCGTGATCGCCGGGACGATCTGCCTGGACACCGTGCGCGGCCCGGCGAGGAACGGCAGCGTCCCGTCGGCGAGCTCCCCGGTGACGCGCAACGCCTGCAGGCCCATCGCGGCGACGATCACCTCCGGCTTCGCACTCCCCTGGACGGTGACGGGCCACACCGGGTGCGCGCTGACGGTCTCGCCGTCGAAGCTCACCTGCTCCCCGTCGAGCGCCTGATTCAGCACGGTGAGCCACTCACGGAGGTGCCTGATCGGCGGCGGGTAGCCGACGCCGTAAGCGGCCTCTGAAAGCGCCTTCGCGCCGAGCCCGACCCCCAAGGTGAAGCGGCCGCCGGTCGCGGCCTGCGCCGTCTGCGCGAGGCTCGCCAGCAGCAGCGGGTGACGCGGGACGATCGGCACGATCGAGGTGCCGACGGCGATCTCCGGCACCGCGCGCCCGGCCAGCGCGGCGAGGGCGATCGCGTCGTGGTCGTATCGCTGGGAGAACCAGACCCGGTCCAGCCCGGCGTCGGCGGCTTGCCGGGTCTGGGCGATGAGTTCGTCGACGATGTTGGCGGTGTTCTCGGTGTCCCCTGACGGGAGCGCGACTCCGATGCTCATGATCGGGACAACAGCGGGCGCGGCCGGGCATTCCGCGGTTCAGCATCTGGGAGGGGGCGCGGTTTCGCCGCGGATTGCGCATTCTGGGCGCAGACTCCCGACGATCACAGGAGAAAACCATGTCGCTGACCGACGTCATCGAAGGAACCCGCACCGCCGTCGACGCCGACCCGCGCAACGCGGCCGTCCAGTTCAGCGTCGCGCACACGCTGACCCCTGGCACGGCGACGGTGGTCGAGGTCAACGTGCGCGACCACTCGTTCACCGTCGACGAGCCCGCCGCGCTCGGCGGGACCGACACCGCCGCCAACCCGGTCGAGTTCGCGCTGGCGGCGCTGGGCTCCTGCCAGGTGATCACGTACCAGTTCTGGGCGGCGAAACTGGGCGTCCCGCTCGAGGGCATCAAGGTCGTGGTGGACGGCGACCTCGACCTGCACGGATTCTTCGGTTTCTCGGCCAACACCCGCCCCGGCTTCAGCGAGGTCCGCGTGTCGGTCGAGCTGACCGGCCCGGCGGGCGCCGAGCGCTACGAGGAGCTCAAGCGCCAGGTCGACGAGCACTGCCCGGTGCTGGACCTCTTCCGGAACGAGACCCCGGTGAAGAGTTCGCTCGGGTAGGTCCCGGGCGTGTCATGAAAGGGTCTTTCAGGGCAATTTTCGTCCTGAAAGACCCTTTCATGACACTTGCGACACTTGCGGGAGAGCTAGACGAAGTCGTGGCGCACGATCGTCTGCTCGCGGCCGGGGCCGACGCCGATCGCGGAGATCCGGGCGCCGGAGAGCTCCTCGAGGCGCTCGACGTACGCGCGGGCGTTCGCCGGGAGCTCTTCGAAGGTGCGGCAGCCGGAGATGTCCTCGAACCAGCCGGGGAGCTCTTCGTAGACCGGGACCGCGTGGTGGACGTCGGTCTGGGTCATCGGCATCTCCTCGGTGCGGAAGCCGTCGACCTCGTAGGCGACGCACACCGGGACCTTCTCCAGGCTCGACAGGACGTCCAGCTTGGTGAGGAAGTAGTCCGTGATGCCGTTGACGCGGGTCGCGTAGCGCGCGATGACCGCGTCGAACCAGCCGGTGCGGCGGTTGCGGCCGGTGGTGACGCCTACCTCGCCGCCCGCCTTGCGCAGGTACTCGCCGGACTCGTCGAGAAGTTCGGTCGGGAACGGGCCGGAGCCGACTCGGGTTGTGTAGGCCTTGAGGATGCCGAGCACCGTGGTGATCCGGCCAGGGCCGATGCCCGAACCCGCGCTCGCGCCGCCGGAGGTCGGGTTCGACGAGGTCACGAACGGGTAGGTGCCGTGGTCGACGTCGAGCAGGGTGCCCTGCGAGCCCTCCAGCAGCACGGTCTCGCCGCGCTCGAGGGCCAGGTTGAGCTGCAGGCGGGTATCGGCGATGCGGTGGGCGAACTTCTCGCCCGCGGCCAGCACCTCGTCGGCGACCTCGTTCGCGTCGAGCGCCTTGCGGTTGTAGACCTTGACCAGAACCTGGTTCTTGAACTCCAGCGCCGCCTCGACCTTCTGCCGGAAGATCTTCTCGTCGAGCAGGTCCTGCACGCGGACGCCGACGCGGGCGATCTTGTCCTGGTAGCAGGGGCCGATGCCGCGGCCGGTGGTGCCGATCTTGCGGCTGCCGAGGTAACGCTCGGTGACCTTATCGATCTCCACGTGGTACGGCATGATCAAATGCGCGTCGGCGGAGATCAGCAGGCGGCCGGTGTCGACGTTGCGGGCTTCGAGGCCGGCGAGCTCGTCGAGCAGGACGCCGGGGTCGATCACCACGCCATTGCCGATGACGTTGGTGACGCCGGGGGTGAGGATCCCGGACGGGATCAGGTGCAGGGCGAAGTTCTGCCCATCGGGCAGGACGACGGTGTGGCCCGCGTTGTTACCGCCCTGGTAGCGGACGATCCACTGGACGCGGTCGCCGAGCAAGTCGGTGGCCTTGCCCTTGCCTTCGTCTCCCCATTGGGCACCGATCAGCACGATGGCCGGCATGTGACACTCCAGGTGTTCGGCAACAGGTTTGAGGGGTGTCCGCGAGGACACTTTTGGCGCTGGTAAATGCCGGTGCATAAGCGTAACGGAGGGCCTCGGGGTGCGTGGACTTGTGGTGGCTTGCGGCGACGAACCGCCGCCCTTCCCGGCCATCGACGACGTCGAGATCCTGCACGTGCCGAGCCTGCCGGGCAAGGCGGATATCGACCCCTTGCTGGGCGAACACGAGCACCTCGTGATCGTCGGGACGGACGCCGATCTCGCCGCTGTGACTTTGCGCCTGTTACGGAAGGACCGGCTGACCGGCGTGTCGCTCGGTTTCGTGCCGACCTCGAAGGACTCCGCCGTCGCGGCCGTCTGGCAGCTCCCGCCGGATCCGTTGCGTGCGCTCGCGCTCGCTCTGCGTGGCGACGTCGACCCGATCCCACTCATCCGCGACGACTCCGGCGGTGTCCTGGTCGGGCGTGGGGTGTTCGGCATGGTCCGCGGGGTCGCCTACTGCGACGAAGCCGTGGCGCTGCGGGGCCCGGCGCGTTCGATCGAGGTCGAGCCGGACCCCGGCGGGCCCGGCCTGATGGTCCGGGTGACGAAGGGGACGCTGTTCAAGCGGCCGTCGACGTCGTACTCGCGGGCCTTCCAGATCGGCTGCATCCCGACGCGCCCGATCAGCGACGGCGTCGTCTTCCCGCGCGCGGTGAGCAAATGGACCTGGTACCGCCACACCGAGGACCTGCGCCTGGTGCGCGGTCTCGCTTGAGCGGTCACCGATCGAGCGCAACTCGTCGACCTGGCGCCCTCTTGAAGTCACTTGGCGTTAACTCAATGTCGGCAAGTTGTCACCCATAAGTGTTGCACTGAACTCGTCCGTGTATCAGGGTAGGAAAGTCCCCACACCTGACACGGAGGCAGCAAAATGCCAACGTCTCGCACTGTTCGTAACTCCCTAACCGTAATGTCCGTTACGACGGTTCTCTGCGCGACCGTCGTGAGCCTCGCCGGTGCCACCCCTCCCGGCATCCCGTCGGGCGCCACCGCCAAATCCGAGCTCACCACCCTCACGGTCAAGGCCGACGGCTCGCAGACGGGCTACAGCCGCGACAAGTTCCCGCACTGGATCGACCAGGGCAGCAGCTGCAACACCCGTGAGGTCGTGCTCAAACGCGACGGCACGAACGTCAAGACCGGCACCGACTGCGCGCCGACGTCGGGCAGCTGGTTCAGCCCGTACGACGGCGCGACCTGGACCGCGGCGTCCGATGTGGACATCGACCACGTCGTCCCGCTGGCCGACGCCTGGCGCACCGGCGCTTCCGCGTGGACGACAGCGCAGCGCCAGGCCTACGCGAACGACCTGTCCGACCCGCAGCTGATCGCGGTGACCGACAACGTCAACCAGCAGAAGGGCGACAAGTCGCCGGACGCGTGGAAGCCGCCGACGGTCGGCTACTGGTGCACCTACGCGAGCATGTGGGTCGCGGTGAAATACAAGTTCAAGCTGACGATCAACACCGCCGAGAAGAGCGCGCTGACGGACATGCTGGGCCGCTGCTGACGCTCCACCTCAAGTAATCCCTTAGCTAGCAATACTTTTCCATCTCCCGCACCGGGCTTCTTCGTGCTGCCCGTTTTCGGTGGATGACACCTCTTCTCCTTCGTAGCGAACAAAACAGGAAGGTCCGGACAATGAAGCTGTCCTCTCGATTCTTGGGCGTGGTGGTACTGGCGACAGGGCTGGCGTGCGCCGGCGTGTCAACGTCGTCGGCGGCGCCGCTGACGACGAAAGCGGTGAGTTCTTCCTGCACCCAGGCGGATCTGCCGCTACCGGACCCGGCGTGCACCCCCGGCGCCCTGAACCCGGACGTGACGCAGTCGACGATCGGTTCGACGATCTGCGTGTCGGGCTGGACGGCGACAGTGCGGCCGTCGACCTCGTACACGAACCAGCTGAAGACGCAGGGAATCAGGGACTACGGCTACGCGGACGTGAACCTCTCCGACTACGAAGAGGACCACTTCCTGCCGCTGGAACTCGGCGGCGCGCCGAAGGACCCCAAGAACCTGTGGCCAGAGCCGCACGCCGGTAACGAGAACGCCTACTCCAAGGACAGTGTGGAGAACGCGGTGAAGAAGGCGGTGTGCGCGGGAAAGGCGACCCTGACGGCGGCACAGCACGCCATGCTCACCGACTGGACGACCGCGAAGTCGGTGCTCGGCATCGGCTGACACCCCAGTCGAGGGGTATCCGGCGGACTTCCCCACGGTGGGAGTCGCGCCCAAGGCGTGGGCGGGCCTCAAGTCCGCGATTAGCGTGAATCGGGCAGGCGCAAGCAAAAGCGCGCCCCTTTCCCGCTGGAGGCCCGCCCGTGTCTCGTCGTTCCCCGCTCCTGCCCGTCGCCCCCGCACTGCTGCTCGCCGCCTGCTCGGCCGCCGGTGGCACGACCGCGGCCCCGGTCCGGTTCGACGGCGAGGACATCACGGCGCTGGCGGGCGAGTCGCTGCGCGCGTTCGGCCTCGGCTCGCGGGCCGGGCGCCTACCGGTCCGGAGGTACACCAATGACCGTCCACCGCCCCGTGGTCTGAACCATGCGAAGGCTCTGCGTGGGCCTGGCGGCCCTCAGGCTCCTGCTCGGCACTTACCATCCGCTGCTGCGGAAAGATTTCGGCGCGAGCTTCCCCGTCGCCCTCGCGAACACCACCGGGTACGACGACATCATCAAGCGCGGGGCCGTCCCGGCGGACAGGTCGTCGCGGGCACGGTGACGAACTCCGCCAACTGCGGCGGATACGTCGACCTGGCTTCGGCGGCGTCGACGGCTGGGAGTACTTCAACGCGCTACCCGGCGGCACCGCGAAACCGTGGCAGTGGGCCGCCGAAATCGCCTCAGTCGTCAGGGCCTGACGCGTAAGGTCGATCGGGTGCGGATCCTCTTCTCCTGTCGGCCTGCCTATGGGCACGTGTACCCGCTTCTCCCGCTCGCCACCGCGGCGCGCGACGCCGGACACGAGGTGGTGTTCGGGACCGGGGAGACGTTCCTGCCGCGCCTGCGCGACCTGGGTTTCGAGGCCCATCGCGTGGGCATCAGCGTCAGCGAGGCGGAGGACGAGGCACGGCGGCGGCACGGCGAGGACGTCACCGAGGTCCTGTTCACCATGTTCTGCGACGTCCTGCCCCACGCCACGCTCGCGGACGTCGAGCCGCTGCTCGACCGGCTGACCCCCGAGCTGGTGGTCTACGAGATGAGCGACGCCGGCGCCGGGGCGGGGGCCCGCCGGGCCGGGATCCCGGCGGTCGCGCAGGTCATCGGCCGGTCGATGCCACCCGCCGTGATCGAGGAGTCCGCCAAGCGGCTCGCCTGGCTGTGGGACGGGGACCTGCCCGCCGACCCGCTGATGGGGGACGCCTGCGTCGACGTCTGGCCGGACAGCCTGCGTGACCCGGTGGCCGCGGCGCTGCCGGTCGTGCACCGGATGCGCCAGGTGCCGTGGACCGAGGACGTGCCGCTGCCTGCCGTGGTTTCGGACCGGAAGTCCCGCCCGCTCGTCTACCTGACGCTCGGCACGATGGCCTTCGGGGCGACGGAGGTGTTCCGCGCCGCGATCGACGGCCTGTCACGGCTGCCGGTGGACGTACTGGTCGCGGTCAGGCCAGGGAATCCGTCGGCGCTGGGGCCGGTGCCCGCGTCGGTGCGGGTCGAACGGTTCGTGCCCCAGACCGAGGTGCTCGCGCACGCCGACCTGGCCGTCCACCACGGCGGCACCGGAACCGTGCTCGGCTCGCTGTCCGCCGGTCTGCCCCAGCTGATCCTGCCGCAGGGCGCGGACCAGTTCATCAACGCCGACACGGTGTCCGAGCTCGGCGCCGCCCGGTCGCTGCGTGGCGAGGCGATCACCGCCGACGCCGTCGAGGAGCACGCTCGCGTCCTGCTCACCGACCAGAACGCCCGCGAAGCCGCCCGCTCCGTCGGCGCCGAGATCGCCGCGCTGCCCTCACCCGCCGAGGTCGTCCGACTGCTCACGAACAGCTGAAGCCAGGCGTAGGAGCTCGCGGGCGACGGCGTCGTTCTGGCGGAACGAGATCGCGTTCGTGCGCGGGCGGGTGAACGCCGCGGCCGAGCGAGCGCTGGTGTGCGGGCCGAGCGCGAAGCGGAGCCGGTGCGGGGTGCCGTCCGCGTCGAGCAGCCGCGCGTCGGCGACCCGGGTGTGGATCCGCCCCGACGGCAGGTTTTCGCCGGTGACGACGTCGGCGACAGTCTCTTCCGCCAGCTGCCCGGCGTCGCGTCGCTGACGCAGCAGCAGGTCGGACGCGCGCGTGACGCTCGGTTCCGGCAGCCGCGCCTCGACGAGCGTGCGGGCCTCGACCTCACCGGGGTGGCTGGCAGTCCGGGCCACGAACACGCCGCGCGCCGCGTCGGGCTCCACCTGCATGTCCGCGCCGAGGAACGAGACGATTCCGGCCTCCTGCAACGCGAGCAGCTCCTCAAGTCGCCGAGGCGGCGGCCCGCTCGCGAAGTACGAGAAGAACCCGTGGAACCAACCGTCCATATCGGACACTTGCGAGGCAGCGCCGAGCCTGCCGGTGCCGACGAGCGCGGGCAGCTGGCCGACGACCGACAGCAGCGCCATGAACGCACCGAGGTCCGCGCTGAACTCGGCGTCCGCCCGGCGCGAGAGGTCCTGCTCGACGTACTCGCGCAGGTGCTTTTCGAACTCCTCGGGGGTGCCGAAGCGCTGCCCGGTCAGCGGCCGGTCGACGGCTTCGAGGTCGAGCCGGTCCTCCTGGGCGGGCACGGCCGTCCGGATCAGCTCACGCATTTCCTCGCTGTACCAAGGGAGATCGGCGAACGTGTCGGCGAACACCGCGAAGTCCAGCCGCACCCGGCCGGGATGTCCGGTGAACAGCTCGCTGTAGTAGCCCCACGCGATTTCCTTGGCCATGTGCGGCCACACGTCGTCGCGGAAATGCACCGAACCGGGCGCGGCCCGCAGCTTTTCGATGGCGTACGAATCGAAGAACCTGGGTAGCAGCAACGGTTTTCCCTGGAGCCGGTAGCCGGTCTTCGCGTGATAGGGCACGCCGCGCCGGGAACCGACGTGCAGCACCGGTTCCGCGCCGCTGGGGTGGTAGCGCAGCCCGCCGCACGGCAGCTCCTCGAACCGGCCGCCCCGGCCCTGGGTGAGCAACAGCATCAGGTCGACGAAGGCGAGCCCGAAACCCCGCACCAGCACGGTTTCCCCGGCCGGGATCGCCGAATAGTCGACGTCGGCGGTGTACCCGGCCCGGTAGTAGGCCAGCCCCGCATGGCCGGCCAGCGCGGCGAGTTCGTCCTCGCGCTCGTCCGGTTCGGCGTCGAGGTGGCCGACGGTCAGCACCACCGCATCCGCGACCAGCGGCTCGGCGCGGCCCTCCAGCCAGACCTTCTGCGGCCCGTCGCCGGTCAGCCGCACCGCCCGCGCGCGGTGCTCGACGACCTCGATGCCGCCGGGCAGCCCGGCGAGCACGTGCCGGTACACCCAGCCGAGATACGCGCTCTGCAAGCGGCGCGTCGGAAAGTCCGTGCTGGTCAAGGAGTTCAGCTCGTCGAGCAGATCGGCGGGCACCTCGGTGCGCAAGGAACCCGACCGCACTTCGCGGGCCCAACCGGCGAGGGACGGCCCCGGCGACACCGGGCCGTCGATCTTCACGGTGTCGTCGGTGAACATCGTGACGTCCTCGGGCATCGAGTTCATCCGCAGCAGCGGTGACTGCTCGTACCGCCAGACCCGGCCGGGGCCGGGCGGGAACGGATCGACCAGGTGGACCACCAGGCGCCGTTCGCCGAGCAGTTCCGGCGCACTGGCGGAGAGCCGTTCCAGCACCCCGACGCCACGCGGACCGGCCCCCACCACGGCGAGGGTGAACGGCGGCAGGTCGGCACGGGCCATAGCCCGGAAAGTACGCCCGGACACGGCGCGATGCGGCTGTTCCCACCCAGCGGACGGCCGGGAATAACCGCGCGAGTCCCAGCCCGCGGACAGCGTTGTCAGCGCGCCGCCGGACGGCGTACCCGTCGAAGGAGAATCGACGAGAGGTACGAGGTCATGCCGGTTGAATTCCTGGGTATCGGGGGAACGCACGACGGCTCGGAGACGCACTCGCGATCCGGCGGCGTGTTCGACAAGAACTACACACTGCGCCTGGCCAGGGCGCACGAGGACTTCGGCTGGGACAGGGTGCTGTTCGCCTACGGTTCGGGCTCTCCCGAGCCCGCGCAGGCGGCCGCGTACGTCGCGACGAAGCTCGACAAGCTGCAGATCCTGCTCGCGCACCGGCCGAACGTGTCGTACCCCACATTCGCCGCGAAGACCTTCGCCACCCTGGACCAGATCTCCGACGGCAGGCTGACCGTCCACTTCATCACCGGCGGCACCGACCACGAGCAGCAGCGCGAGGGCGACTACCTCACGAAGGACGAGCGCTACTCGCGCACTCGTGAGTACATCCAGATCGTCAAGCAGGCCTGGACCTCGGATGAGCCCTTCGACCACGACGGCGAGCACTACAAGTTCGCTGACTTCGTCAGTGACGTGAAGCCGGTGCAGCAGCCACGACCGGGCGTCTCGTTCGGCGGCTCGTCACCCGCCGCTTACGTGGCCGGTGGCGCCGAAGCGGACATCTTCTGCCTGTGGGGCGAGCCGCTGGCCCAGACCGCGGAGCAGATCGAGTCGGTCAAGGCTGCGGCGAAGGCGGCCGGGCGCACAGACGTGCCGAGGATCCAGGTCGCGTTCCGGCCGATCATCGCGCCGACCGAGGATCTCGCCTGGGAGAAGGCCCACCGCACGGTCGACGCGATCAAGACGCGCACCGCGGGCGGCAAGGCGTTGACCAGTCGGCATTCGCTGACGAGTCCGGAGAACACCGGCTCGCGACGACTGCTCGCGGTAGCCGCGCAGGGCGACCGGTTCGACCGGGCGCTCTGGACGCCGACGGCGGCGGCGACCGGCGGCGCCGGTAATTCGAACGCGCTCGTCGGCACGCCGGAAACCGTCGCACAGGCCCTGCTCGACTACTACGATCTCGGTGTGGAGATCCTGTCCGCTCGCGGCTACGACATGCTTGGCGACACCATCGATTTCGGCCGCTACGTCATCCCGATCGTGCGCGAAGAGGTCGCCAAGCGCGACGCCGCGAAGGTCGCTCCGCGGATCCCCGCCGCAGACGCGCTGGCCATCGACGGATGAGCTTCGAGATCAGGCCGTTCGCGGTCGGCGACCCCGAAGTGGAGCCGTTGCTCGCCGAGCTCGCCCACGAGTACGAGACACGCTACGGGCGCAACACCGAGATGGCCTCCCAGCCCGCCTCGGTGTTCGCGCCGCCCGACGGCGCCCTGCTGATCCTGCTGGAGGACGGCGTCAGCGTCGCCGGGGGCGCGTTCAAGCGGTACGACGAACGCACGGCCGAGCTCAAACGCGTCTGGACCCACTCCGCGCACCGGCGCCGGGGGCTGGCCAGGCGAGTCGTCGCGGAGCTGGAGGCCGAGGCGAAACAACGCGGCTACCTGCGGATTCTCCTCACCACCGGGCCCAAGCAGCCCGAGGCCGCCGGGCTCTACCTCGCGACGGGCTACCGCAGGCTGCCCGCGGGCACGCTGGACCCGAACGCCTTCGGCGTGCTCGCCTTCGAAAAAGATCTTTAGGCTGCCCGAAAACCCGGCGAAAGAACCTAGCCAATCACCGACGGTCAGGAGACACTGACATGAACGACTAACGCATCGTGACCAGCCCGTGACTATTGCCCCATTCGGGTTACGGGTTTGTCGCAGAGTGAGCACCTTCAGGGGGCGATACATGACAGCGGCACAACGGGTCACCTTCCGCGAGGTCTTCGGCGTCGCCGAGTTCCGGGCACTGTGGACAGGCGAGCTGCTGTCGATCTTCGGCGACCAGCTGGCCAGGGTGGCGCTGTCGGTGCTGGTGTTCAACAGCACCAGGTCGGCCACGCTCACCGGCCTCACCTACGCACTCACTTTCGCACCTTCGCTGCTCGGCGGCATCTTCCTGACCGGCTTCGCCGACCGCTTCCCCCGGCGGACGGTGATGCTGACGGTCGACCTGATGCGCGGCGCGTTGATCCTGCTGGTGGCGATCCCGGGGCTGCCGTTCTGGGTGCTCTGCGTCCTCGTCGGCTGCGTCTCACTGCTGAATCCGCCGTTCAAGGCCGCGCAGCTGGCGCTGCTGCCCCAGGTGCTCACCGGGGACCGGTTCGTGGTCGGCATGGCGATCCGCAGCATGACCGTCCAGTCCGCGCAGCTCGCCGGGTTCGCCGGCGGCGGCCTGCTGCTCATCACGCTGGAGCCGCATTTCGCGCTGGTGATCGACACGGTGACGTTCCTGGCGTCCGCCGCCTTCCTCCGGTTCGGCCTCAAGGCCCGCGCGGCCGCGACGTCGGCCGACAAGCGCAAGTCGTTCTTCTCGACGATCGGCTCCGGCGGCAAGCTCGTGTTCGCGAACTCCGGCCTCCGCACGCTGGTGATGTTCACCTGGCTGATGGGCTTCCTGCCGGTCTACGAGGGCATCGCGGCGCCGTACGTGGCGGCGTCCGGCGGCGGCACGACGGCGATCGGCCTGCTGCTCGCGGCCGACCCGCTGGGCAGCGTGATCGGCGCGTTCATCTACTCCAAATGGGTGCCTGCCCACGTCCGGCCGAGGCTGATCGGGCCCCTGTCCGGGCTCACCGCTGTCCCGCTGATGCTCTGCCTGCTGCAACCGGGGCCGATCGTGTCGATCGTGCTGTTCGTGATCTCCGGCGGGCTGGGCACGGTCTGCCTGATGCAGGCGACCGCGTCGCTCACCCTCGCGGTGCCGGACGAGAACCGGGCGCAGGCGATGGGCCTGTCGAACACCGGGTTGACGACGTTCATGGGGATCAGCCCGCTGATCGGCGGCGTGCTGGCGGATCAGGTGACGGCCCAGACGACGGTGGGGATCTTCGGTGTCGCCGGGCTCGCCCTGACCATCCCGCTCGCCTTGCTGTGGCAGCGGAGCCTCACCAACCAACCGGAACGATGGGTCGACAGTGAAGCCGCACGCGCAGAACAGGCCTGAGCCGACCCCACGCGTGGGCCTTACGAGCGCGACCGGGTTGGCGCGCCTGCTGTCACTGGTCCTTACTACGCATCCGCTGGTCGCCCTTCTCTAGCTGTCAAGAAGAAAATACACACCTCTAGGCCTTGTAGACAGCCTGCAAGTCGGTGGAAGCTGACTGTACTTAGTCGCTCGCTGGGTGCGAGCACAACAGCCAGGGGGAACAATGACCACATCGGGGGAACAGACTGGACCACGCGCACTAACTGTGGTTCGCGAATGGGCGCTCTGGTCCCGGCCTCGCGCCTGGATCGGTTTCACCGGCGCGACCCTGACCCTGGCGCTGGCCATCACGCTGGTTTCCGCGACCGCGGTCCCGGTGACGGCCCACCACCTCCAGACGTTCGCGATCCTGGTGCTGTTCGCGGTCTGCAGCACCGAGCTGAGCCGCAAGATCGAGCGGCAGCGGCGCACCCTGAGCCCGGGCATCCACGTCAACATGACCTCGGTCTGGGTGCTGCCCGGCTCCTTCCTGCTCCCCCCGCAGCTCATCGCCGTGCTGGTCACGACGCTGTACGTCTACCTCGGTTTCCGCAGCTGGGCCGGGGTCCGGCCGGGCGCGATGCACCGCACGGTCGCCAACACCACCACGGTCACGCTGTCCGGGCTCGCGGCAGGGCTCGCCGGGCAGGTCGACTTCGGCCAGGCCAGCCCCGCGCTGAGCATCTGCGCCGCCGCGCTGACCTACTTCGCGACGAACACCGTGATCACCGGCATGGGCCTCTACCTCGCGGCGCCCGAAGAGGCCACCGTGTCCGGCTGCCTCGGCGACTGGGACGACAACGTGCTCGAGCTGTCGACGCTGTGCGTGGGCGGGCTGCTGATCGCGGTCATGTCCTACCAGCCGATCCTGATGGTGCTCGTCTTCATCCCGCTGCACGTGCTGCAGCGCTCGGTGCTGATCAAGCAGCTCGAGGTGCTGGCCACGACCGACCAGAAGACCCAGCTGCTCAACGCGGTCACCTGGCAGCAGGGCGCCGAGCGCGAGGTGTCACGGGTCGAGCGCGAGGGCGGCAGCTTCGGCGCGCTGATGATCGACCTCGACTTCTTCAAGAAGATCAACGACACCTACGGCCACCTGGCGGGCGACGACGTCCTCAAGGCGGTCGCCGCGCTGGTCAAGTCGGAAACCCGGGCACAGGACCTGGCGGGCCGGTTCGGCGGCGAGGAGTTCGTCGCGCTGCTGACCTCGTCTTCGAAGGAGGACGCCGCCGTCACGGCGGAACGGATCCGGCAGCGCGTCAGCGAGCTGGTCATCCACTCCCGGGACAACGAGGGCGAACCGGTCGTCATCGTGCGGCAGACGGCGTCCATCGGCGTCGCCGCGTTCCCGCTCGACGGTTCGAGTATCAACGAGGTGATGGCCTCGGCGGACGCGGCCGTCTACGCGGCGAAACGCAGCGGCCGCAACCGGGTGGTGAGTTCGCCCGCACTGGATACGCCGGTCGGCGAGACGCAGGCGGTAGCCGCCTAGCCGACGTCCGACCGGAAAGCCCCTGAAGACATCCCTGGGTTTTGTTTGTCAAGCGGCGGTGGTGTTTTGTCTGGTTTGTGTGGTGGTGTGGTGTGCCCAGGCTGTGTTTTCGTTGTAGTGGGTGTGGGTTTTGAGGCAGCCGTGCAG